>JABHFC010000168.1 GCA_018676275.1 Gammaproteobacteria bacterium
ACTTTGATCTTTAACAGACCTGACTTTTTATACATGGGATAATTTGAACTAGGCAGGAATAATAGGATGGCGGAGGGGGAGTCAACCACTTATATTGATATCAATGAATAAAATCATAAATTTACCAAATTTACCACCAAATTTACCACCAAATGATCGACTTAGGTTGAAGAATTTTATATACGGGACTGTATCATATTAGAATAAACGAATAAGTATACCTATGCCTCGCGCGCGCATATAGATTAACTATATACATAATCATTACATCAATTTTTCCTATTTTCCTATTTTAATGTGATCTTAACTCAATCAACGCTGCAAGACTGCGTAAGCGTATCTACGATAATCAGTTATCTATACTCACGCATAATTCTTCACAAGTCAGGCACCATCCGCAACAATATTTGCAAAGAACAGAGTAAAGATTCGTTTTATAGCGATTTTGTATTGGAGTCCATAATCAATATGTTTGCACTCTTTTGGGTATGCCAGGGGGGCTGTGGTGTCGTCTCTGATTGGCCAAGATAAAACACTATTTTTATCTGTACGATAATGCTAATTATTTTTTTCAATAAATAGTCTTGAACATCTGACCATTTTAGAGATATAATAAGTAATGATTATCAAGAGAACCGGTTTGGTTTGCATAGACACATCCTGTGTCTTACCGGTCAGCAACCTTTACAGGCATGTCCTGAAGGTGCTTGCAGAAGCTTCGTAATTACGAAGAACGATATGGGTGAGAGCCAAAATGCCTAAGTTATATATCCTATTAGCATTTCAATACTGGCTTAAAAAGAATTTAATTCCTTTCAAATGGACAGCTGTGTCCAATTTTGGTGGAACTATAATTCTTTTACTCATTCGATTAATGCTTATGCATAGGAGAATGATATGAGCAATAAATATAGTGAATTTGAACAAAACCTAAATCCTGGAAGTCATCTGCTGAATTTGGATGATGAAACCTGGGAGGAAGTAAATGAATACCTTGTTTCAGGCAAAGGAGATGAACTGCTTATTGCTGTCAGAGAATCTCTAAGATTAGGAGAATTTGAAATTCATGATAATGAGTCTGAGGAAAGTAATGAAGAGAATCGGTCTCAGGCAAAATTATATACATTCCCAGAACGTGAGAAATCAGAAGGATCCGATGAGGATCAAAAACTGATTGAGTACCTGCCTGAATCATCAAGGGAACATGAAGTTATTGGCAAATGGATCAGGCTGATGAAAGATCAGGAAAAAGGACTGATCCCTATTGATAAAACTAAAGATATAACTCTTTCAGGTGATCTGGAACTGGATAACGAAGTTGCATCTATACTTCTTGATACTGTCCAGACACGCCTGCCTAATTTTTATTGCCGTCATAAAGATGGTACTGAGGTTCATGGGAGAAGTATTCAAGGGTTAAAGCAAAGGAAAATTCAGTTGTTCCCTTTGCACCTGTTCTCAATTAATTGGGCATTATCAGGACCTGGAATTGATTGGCCAGAAACATACTTAGTTACTTATGTACCAGGCCATAATGTGAGAATTGTAACGGCCTCTCAGGATAGCGATGATTGCTGGGGATGTACAGACTTGGCTATAGGATTCTGCAAGCCACATAGAAGTCCTGAATTTGGAGTAAAAAATGTTATCAGGTCATGGTGGAGCCAAATTCCAAATGCAATTAGTCCATGGTCTATCTTTACAAGTGGAGGTCTGATTGATGAGGAGCGTGCAGAGAAGTGGTGTAAGGACATCTATGGTTCTAGAGATAAATACTTAGATTATTAATTAAATTTAATAACTCGTGCAATGCCTTCCTTAGCATTTAGTTAGGGAAGGTAAGGCAAATAATAAACACTAAATTTAAAAGGTAATTATGGAATATGATCAAAACCAACTTGAAATATTAATGCATAAGGTGGCTCTCACTCTGGGAAGCAACTTGGAAGGGCTACTTTTTCAACAAAAGAACATTTTAGAGAACCACTTAAACAATCTCATGACAGATCACAACGGACAGGCAGATTCGATAACTCCTGATGAAATAATAGGAGCATATGAAATTGCAACCATACATAATGGGCATCCGAGCTATTTTTTATGTGGCTGGGAAGAGAAAATTAATTAACTCTGACCCCATTTATATGTAAGTTCTCTGACTTTGAAGAATTAGTGGGGGTTATTCAGAGGAGATGATGGGGTTGGAATTATGAAGATTGTTTGCAAAGGTTAACGGAAAGGACGTTCTATGAGGTCGATACACTCTCAGGTTTACCATTTCTGAAAATCCTTTCAGTCTTGTCACGCAGCAGTGGAAGAGCTTTTTGAGCGGACGGGGTGAATGAGCTTCAGCGTGATTTCAGAGAAGTGATATAGTGATTGATTGAGTTAATTTCCGGGAATAGCTATATCTAGGCCAAGCAGTGGAGCGTATTGTTGCGCACCAAAAATATCTGGATCACCGGCGGAGCCACTTGGTCTTTCACGGTAGATTGTAAACTTAATTGCAAATGCAGGATCAAATTCAACAAAATCAGAAATACGCTTATCTTCAATTCCATAAAGGGTGCAAATGGTTTCTCTGGTCAGTGAACCACTGTTTTTAACAAGCTTGTAATTGTCGTGGTCGCTAAAAATGATATCGAACGTAATTTTATCAACACCGGCATTTTTACTGCGAATGGTTTTAGCCAAATCCGTCAATTTGCGGGTTGTTTGATTGGCACTCATGTCAAACACCTCCTTCTGTCATATGTGTCGGGAATAACTCCAGAGAGTCTTCAACTGCAATGGTATGGTTTAGCGTCCAGACATATGCCGGACTGGTTTGAACTACTTCATCAAGGACAAAGGAAACAGATCCTGCCGTTCCTTTGACATTTTCAAGACGCGCATAAAACATTTGGCGTGTTCCAGTCATGCAGATTTCTTCAGCTATTTCTGCCGTCGGAGCAACAGCCTGAACAACAATACAAAGCTCGTGCGACGAATGCTCTTTAATTGGTTCCAAATCACCCATCACACCGTTTTTGCCATAGACATTGTAATGAAGCTCGTACCCATTATCACCGAATTTGTCCCTAACTTGTGTTTTTGCCCAATCAATCACTTTATCGACATTTTCAATTGTGTACGGATCGCGAATACCTGCGATCCCAATAAACCGCTCACCGGTTTTCCCAGCACCTTCCAGTTTGACTCTAAATTCTTCAGCCGGAATAAACTCTTGCCCTGAAATCCGAGTTGTTTTTTCATTAACTTGCTCATAATTACATTTCGTCATGTCCAACATGCCACCAGCCACAAATTCGTGATAGGGGTTAGATCGTTCATACATGGCATGCCCGGCAACGGATGCGACTGTGCATTGTTGTTCGGGGCTCATCGCCGTTACCAGTACTTCACCAGATTTAACCTCACCCAAAACAGTCTCTTTACCGCCGTAGGGTTCAGCGCAAAAAGAGGCACACTCTAGGACCTTGCCAAGGTAGTATGCGTCAGCCTCTGAGTGTCCACGGCTCATAACTGCGGCCGCGAAAATCGCGCTATCGGAACTACGGCCTCCAATGATGACATCTGCATCTTGATCTAAAAGCACCTTAAATGGATGCACGCCTGCCATGGCAACAATACGATCTGTCGCATTAAGCTGAGCTTCGGTCAATTCGGGGCGCTCATCAAGACCGTTGATCGGGGTCCCTTTTTGCATTTTCGCTCGGAGATATTCTTTGTCCACTTCAGAATAAAAATAACCTATTTTAAATTTTGGAAGAAGATGCTTTTTTGCAATGTCTTGAATAATTGAAACAAAAAGGTCGACCCGGCTATTCGTTCCGGTGTCGCCAGCGGAACCGATCACCATAGGAACGCCAAGTTCTCTAGCGGCGAGCAACATTTCTTCAAGATCATGGGTCTGCCAAGCAAGGGGGCTGGTAGAAGTGTCTGAACCCAGAGGCCCAGGGCCAACATCATTGCTTCCAGAATCACATGCGATAAAATCTGGCTTGGCTTCAACACCAATTCTAAAACTAGCTGTTTTCAAGGGAGCAAATCCTAAGTGCCCGTTCGGGCAAATAATCTTCGTCGATTCCATAATTATCACTTTGTTGTTTGTATAACCAATGCGAGAAATTCATACGTAAAAAGTGCTTCTTCCGTGCCACTCGAGATTTAAAGATTTAATAGCTTAAATTCAATACTTTAGATTTTTTTTTGTGACATCTTTTTTAGATATGCGTTATTTGTACGCAAATTGGCGCCGTTGGCACGCGGCTACTTCGATATGCTCAATTTGTTTAATTGGTGGCGCAGGGCATGCCGAGACATGCCAAGTATTTTTGCGGCACGAGTGATGCCCCCATTACTGCTAAAAAGAGCCTTTTTGATCAATTGTTTTTGGAATGAGGAAGTTGCATCGTAAAAGCCAAGTTTCTCAATTGCTCCGCTATTCTTCTGGAAAATATCATCTGACAGATCCTCTGGGTACATAGTTCCGACCCCTTCTTCAACTTCACGCATAATTCTAGGTGGGATGTGGCGAGCTAATACATGATTTTCAGATTCGAGAATAAAAATTCGTTCCAAAAGATTTTCAAGTTCACGGACATTTCCCGGCCAATGATAGGAACGAAAAATATCCTCTACAGCGGACTCTACTCCACGAATATTCCTCTCGTATCGAGTGTTGAGCCTGCGCATAAAATACTCGCAAAGAAGCAATACATCGTCGCCACGGTCACGCAGGGGCGGTATATTGATAGCGACGACTTGTAGGCGATAATAAAGATCATCCCTAAACTTTCCGGCACGGACTTCACCAGATAGTATTTTATTCGTCGCGGCAATAAAACGGACATCTACTTTCTTGGATTTGACAGACCCAACGCTACGAAACTCTTGTGTATCCAATAGACTTAATAGCTTTGCTTGCAAAACAGGATCTAACTCTCTGATCTCATCAAAGAATATGCTGCCACCATTTGCCGCTTCAACAAGCCCAGTTTTTTTACTAAGCGCCCCAGTGAATGCCCCTTTCTCATGCCCAAAAAGCTCGCTTTCCATCAAATTGGCAGGTATAGCTGCACAGTTTACATCAATAAATTCCTTGTCTGAGCGTGTAGAGTGCTCGTGCAACAAGTGGGCAACCATACCTTTTCCCGTACCTGTTTCTCCATAAATAACAACTGTTCTAGCTTTGCTTTTTGCTACACGGGAGATTAAGCGCCGGGTTTCAACAATGCTTTCGTGTTCTCCAACTAAAAAACCTTGATATACCATTTTCCACTCCTAGTTTTCTAAACCAACTTCTGGTTAAGTGTATAGACTTGCCAATCGTTTTCACAGGGTAAACTAGGACAAAAATAGAGTTCTTGTGTTTTGCAACAGAAAATCACAGATGATATCGTCAGAGAATCACCATCAATGCCGTGACGGCAAAGCGCTCTATCTGCTGTCTCATGTGATTTTAAAAGATCAGAAACAGACCTTAATTCAACAGTATTATCATGGCATTTTGGGTCTGTATTTATTTTATCCAATCGCCCAAGTGAACTTGCTGACAGTGGGTCACTCTGGGTACGGGTCGCGTACTTGGCAAGCTCTGGATCTTGATAATGATTAGTGTGTGAAACGAAACCACCCATACCCCTATCCACATAAACCCGACCGTGCCCTAATTCGACCGACACCAGATTGCCGGATTTATCTGCCATAACAATGGAGCCCCCCCCAACTAACTCAACACTATTGATAAGGTTTAACGCTTCTTCAACTGTTCCAGAATCCGTCAATATTTTAGTCATTAAAAAATAACGTAACCAACCAATTCCGGGCTGCGACCAGCCAATTCGATTATCCGCTATCGCCAGTCCATCACTGTTCATACCACTTGAAAAGGCCCCTGGACTACCTAGACTACCAACAAACAAGCACTGTCTTCCGCCCCAATCGGGGTCTGATGAAAGAAAGACTTGTTGTAATTTTTTGTGCACCCCATGGTAATCTCTATTCTTTGCTAAAATAGGGCCTGAGGATGTATTTTCAAAAGCAAAAACACTGCAACCGTCTTCCTGCCCAATGTAGTCATCAATAACGCCAAGATGAAGGTAGGTGAATAAATCGTCAGATAAAAGACCATAGCCTTCTGCGATTCCTTTGATTTCATCAAGGCTTTCAGGCGAATATTTTTTCGTGAAATTTAACTGCTTATTTAGGAAGGACTTTATATGTGGATCGTTTAGTTTGTTCCGCATCATGTCCAGCCGTTCTTTCACGGCTAAACACAACTCCCGTTTCAGTTCAGGTTTTCGAAGCGACTGTTGGAAACCACGGTCCCATGCAGAACCGATTAAAATGATTGGTGTAGCAGGCATTAACTTCATGACTAATTTCCGGTCACCAAATGACAGGCCACAGTTAAACCATTTTTCAATTCGTGGTGTTCCGGTTTTTTAAGCTGACATTCATCTTTGGCATAAGGGCAGCGGGTATGAAATTTACAGCCTTTGGGTGGATTAATTGGTGAGGGTAAATCGCCTGTCAGTTTTACACGATCACCAGTGCCAGAACCATCCACCCTAGGAACAGCAGAAAGAAGGGCTTGGGTATAAGGATGTTGAGGGTCTGTTAGAATTTGCTTCGTAGGTCCTGTTTCGACTATGTCACCCAGATACATAACAGCAATATGATCACTGATATATCCAATCACTGAAATATCGTGAGAGATGAACAGATAAGTTAAACCCAATTCACGCTTCAAGTCATCAAGCAATTGGATCACTTGTGCCTGAATGGAAACATCAAGTGCTGAAACTGGTTCGTCGCAAACAATAAATTCAGGGTTAAGCGCCAACGCTCTGGCAATTCCAATACGCTGGCGTTGCCCACCTGAGAACTGGTGAGGAAACCTTGTCATGTGATCTGGTTTTAGTCCTACGTTTTCAAGTAATTGCGTAACGCACCCCCGAATATCCGAACTTTTGGCTACCCCTTGCAATCGTAAAGCCGTGCCAATAATATCTTCGATCGTTTTGCGTGGGTTTAAAGATGCGTACGGATCTTGAAAAATAATCTGCATCCGCCGCCGCATCTTTTTAAGACTGTCAGCATCCAATTTCGTAACGTCCGTACCATCGAAAGTAACGGATCCCGATGTCGGCTCGTGTAGTCTTAAAATGGCACGCCCCAATGTGCTTTTACCGCATCCGCTTTCTCCAATCAGCCCTAACGTCTCGCCACGATTTATTGTAAGTGAAACACCATCAACGGCCTGTACAAGTGATCCAGGGTTTCCCGTAATCTTCCCCCAAAGACCGCTTCTTGAATCATAGTGCTTAACAAGATTATTGACTTGTAAAAGAACGTACTGTTCTGCAGTTCCCGCTGTACATTTCATTGCCTTATTCATTGTACATTTCCTTTGGGCTGGATGCATCGAACAGTGCGACCTTGACCTATGTTTCTCATTTCTACGCGCTGGGTGCATGCCTCTTCGCGTACATCACAACGCCCTATGAACCGACATCCCGGCGTTAGGTCGATCAATTCTGGAACCTGGCCTTCAATGGGGCGTATCCGTTTATCAAGATTCGCTAAATTCGGAATTGAACGTAACAGACCTTGCGTATAAGGGTGTGAAGGCTGGCCAATAACAGACTTGGTTGGTCCGGATTCAATCACCTGCCCGGCATACATAACAGCAACGCGGTCACAATATTCAGCAACCACACCAAGGTCATGGGTAATCAATATGACGCTCATACCCAATGTTTGTCTTATATCGGTGATCAATTCCAAAACTTGCGCTTGAATGGTTACATCCAATGCGGTTGTTGGCTCATCTGCAATAAGTAATTTGGGGCGGCACGCAAGAGCAATGGCGATCATCATCCGTTGCCGCATCCCACCGGAAAATTGATGTGGATAATCGTTGAGACGGGTTTCAGGAGATGGAATTCGGACCAACATCATCATTTCTATGACACGGGCTCGGGCTTTGCGTATACGATTGCGGGCACTGCCAGATATTTGGCTATCATGTGCCAAAAGGACTTCCATAATTTGAAAGCCAACCGTCAAAGCAGGGTTGAGGGCGGTCAATGCATCCTGCATGGTCATGGCAATATATTTACCGCGTAAAGAACGATAACTACGTTCGCTCATGCCAACCAATTCCTGACCTTCGAACTTGATTGAACCGCCATCGATCCAGCCGGGGGGTTTTATCAAACCCATAACACTTGCAAACGTCACACTTTTACCAGACCCAGATTCACCAACTACGCCAACACATTCACCAGGCATTACATCAAGTGAAACGCCGTCAACAGCTGTAACCAGTCCATAGCGCGTAGCAAAACGAGTTTGTAAATTAGATATAGATAAGATGGGTTGAGCTTCGGTCATTTCATGCCCCTAATCATGGAATTTCGGATCAAAGGCATCTCGCAGTCCCTGGCTAGCAACATTAATTGCCAAAACCAACAGCAGGATTGCCAAGCCGGGGAACGTGCTGACCCACCATGCTTCAAGCATAAATTCGCGTCCATCCGCAACCATTGATCCCCACGATGCGGTTGGTGGCTGTACGCCAAGTCCTAGGAAAGACAGGCTTGCTTCCAAAATGATTACATGCGCCATCCGAATGGTTGAGACAACAATCACAGGAGATAGGATGTTTGGTAGAATTTCACGCAGCATAATATGTAGGCTTGATCCGCCTAGGGCCCTAGCCGCCTCAACATATTCAACTTCGCGAGCTGCCAGCGTTTCACCGCGCACAACCCGACATGGGATAACCCATTCCTTATAGACCAGGACCAAAATAATATTTTGAAGTCCGGGCCCGATCATCGCGATCAGAGCAATAGCAAAAATCAAATAGGGAAAGCCGAGCAATATATCAACCAACCGAGAGATCGTGATATCAACCCAGCCACGAAGATAACCAGACGACAACCCAGCAATAATGCCAATACCCGTCGCGATAACTATAACCGCTACGCCAATAAAGATTGAAATACGGGCCCCATAAATGATACGTGACAGGATATCTCGTCCTAGACCATCACAGCCCAGTAGATAAGAGATGTCACCTCCTTCGATCCAAGCTGGTGGTTGAAGTCTTAAAAAGAGATCCGTTTCATTCGCGTCGTGGGGCGCAATCCATGGTGCAAAAATGGCCATCCCTACAAATAGGAAAACAAAAGCTGTGGCCAATGCTGACAATTTGCTAGATAGAAAAAGCTTTAAATTCTGACGGAGTGGGGATTTATCTTCAACATAAATTTTACTAATGGTTTCACTCATAACTTAACCCGAGGGTTAAGAACTGTATAGAGGATGTCCGCAAAGAAATTGAGGAACACATAAGTGACCGCATAAAATAGAACAGCGGCTTGGACCAATGGATAATTATGAACGAAAATACTTTCGACGACCAAGCGGCCTAATCCTGGCCACCCGAATACAGTTTCTACAATCATATTTCCGCCCAGCAAGGAGCCCGTTTCAAGGGCTGCTACTGTAACCGTCGGAATAAGCGCATTTTTAAGGGCGTGTCGAATGAGAATCCTGGTCCGACTAATGCCCTTTGCCTCGGCGAAAATAATGTAGTCTTGACTCATGACCTCTAGCATCGATGTCCGAGTCACACGCATTAGAATTGCAGCCATGGGCAGACCTAAAGTCAAAGCTGGCAAAAACAGATGAGATAGCGCATTGGCGAATGTATCAAGCCGTCCGGCAATCAGGGAATCGATTAGAAGCAGGTGAGTTACTGCATCTACTTCATATGCATACCCGATCCGCCCAGAGACAGGAAGGATGCGTAAATGGACCGCGAACAGCATAAGAAGAAGAATGCCAAACCAGAACCCCGGCAAGGAAACACCAAACAGAGAACCGACAGTCGAAACTCTGTCGAATATTGTATTTTTCTTAACTGCCGCAAGAACACCTAAAGGTATGGATGTCAAAATTGCCAGTATTATTGAAACAAGACTAAGCTCGATGGTTGCCGGAAGCCGTTCTGCAATAACATCAATAACAGGTCTGCGGTGGAAAAAACTTAGGCCAAAATTACCTGTAACCGCATTTCCAAGAAATTTAATAAAACGTTCAACAGGAGGCAAATCAAGTCCCATATCATGACGTAAATTTGCCTCTTGCTCAGCACTAATTGGTTGTTCTCCGATCATTATATCGACCGGATCTCCGGGGGTTAAGGCCATCATGAAAAACACGATAACCATAACCCCTAGTAATACAGGAATTAATTGGGCAAGCCGTTCGATCAATTTACCAAAATTCACTTCAGCCTCCCCAGCTAATCTAGCGATCTTATTTCACACACGCATCATGAAGATTGATGCGACCATCGGAACTTGGCTGCCAACCGCTTAAGCGGTTGGATACACCATACAGATCTTGTGCAACCCACAAGTACACTTTCGGAAGATCCTTGTTTACAATCGCTTCTGCTTGCGAATATAAACCAGCCCGCTTGGCTTGATCTGTTTCAGTGTTTGCTGCATCCAACAATTTATCTACAGTTGAGTTGCTATAGCCAGACGAGTTACCGCGATCATTCGTGCGGTGTGTTGGAACAAAGATACCAACTGGATCAAGCGATCCATTACCCCATGACGTCAAATACATTTGACCATCAATCGGCTTACCTTTGGTACGGAAACGGGCTGTTAATTGTGAAGATTCACCAACCACAACCTTTGTACGAATTCCAGCTTTTGTCATTAACGATGCTATCGCTTGACCTATATCTTTGTCTTTGCCAGTTACATCAAGTGTTACATCCAGACCGTTCGGGTATCCCGCCTCTGCAAGCAATACCTTTGACTTTGCAATGTCAAACTCGTATGCCGGCAGGTTTTTGTTTTTGCCAAAGGCGTCTGGCCCCAAAATACCATTGATCAATGTGGCTTTACCACCCAGAATTTTATCGACAATGAGTTGACGGTTAATCGCATATGCAACCGCTCTGCGAACCCGAATATCATTGAACGGCTTCTTTTGGGTATTCAAAGCCATAAAGGTTGAACGGGTACCATTGACCGTCATCACTCGGGTATTTGCATTGTTTTCAACCTGCCTAACCGAATGTGGTGGAAGATCGTTGATGATGTGGACATCACCAGCAAGTAAGGCGGCAACACGAGATGCGTTTTCCGGAATTGTCTTAAAGATAACCGTTTCAGAGCAGGCTTTGCCAACAGGTTTCAAATCTTGTGACCCACCATAATAGCCGTCGAAGCGTTCCATAATAACGGATTCGCCCTTGCGCCATTTTGCAAGTTTGTAGGGACCTGAACCCATAACGCTTTTGCTCATACCATCGGCGCCGACTTTTTCAGTAAAATTTTTGCTAACAACCTCATGTAAAGTCAAAAATGCCATGAACTGTGGCCAAGGGCTCGAAAGAATAAACCGAACTGTGCGACCATCAACAATCTGAACTTCCTTTACGGGGCCAACTAAACTCTTACGCGGGCTCGTTTGTCC
Source organism: Gammaproteobacteria bacterium (assembly GCA_018676275.1). Taxonomy (GTDB): domain Bacteria; phylum Pseudomonadota; class Gammaproteobacteria; order Eutrophobiales; family Eutrophobiaceae; genus WLWS01. The sequence continues at coordinate 11,518 of JABHFC010000168.1, forward strand.
TCCAATGGCACCGTCTCTCGTTAGGCGATCAAAGGTATATTTAACGTCTTCAGATGTCATTGGTGATCCATCATGGAACGTAATCCCATTTTGCAGGGTAACTTCATAGGTTGTTGGATCAATTGCTTTCCACGATTCCGCGGCCTGCGGCACAACCTTCATATTCGGATCACGTGTTACAAGTCCATCATACATATTGCGGATGATCGTTTGTGTGGTCCGGGCGCGATGGTTTGCTGGATCAAGCGTTAATGCATCTTCTGTATACCCAACACGTAGTTCACCCGCTTGGGCCATTCCCATTGGCATCGTGATTGCGACCGAAACTGCCAAAACAGCTGTCGTAAATAATATAACTATTTGCTTTTTCATAATGTTTTGTCTCCAGTTTATAAAATTAAATAGATGCTCGTGTTCATTTTTAGTTATGTTACACCGCAACTATTTGCTTTTTCATAATGTTTTGTCTCCAGTTTATAAAATTAAATAGTTGCTCGTGTTCATTTTTAGTTATGTTACACCGCAACTATTATTCTACCATTTGCATCTGGCATGCCGCAAATAATGGCGTGCATAATAAGGATGATAAGATAAATTATATCAATGGCTTATATAAAATTAAAAAATTCATCAGTTCTCATAAAAACATATTTTGCGTTCAGATAACCCAAATTTGTTGAATTTACACGCAATAAATTAAGTCCAATTATTAGCCAAAATGGACCATATAGAGGTGGTGACTAAATTTCTCGTCCTCAAGAATATCTTTAGTATAAGGGTAATGAATTATATTAATATGATGCCATCGTATCTGTGAGATTTTCCGTATTGGCAATTAATAAGCTATTTACGAAACCTGTTGTAGTAATCCCCAATCCTTTATAGGGTTCACCTTCATATGGATCCTGTCCTAAAACGAACACCATTACTTCCAGAGATAATTCAACTATGGATTATCCCTTAGGAAAAGACATTAATCGGTTTGCATTACAATGTGTGGGGATTTTACTCGGGAACTGTCTGACTGTGAAGAATTAGTGGGGTGCAAAATAACTGCTCCACTATGCTCCACTTCCCAAAACCACATGGAGCAACACAAACCCTGTTAAACACTGGCAGGCTCCACATTGCTCCACTACTCCACTTCTTTTTTAATAT
>JABHFC010000169.1 GCA_018676275.1 Gammaproteobacteria bacterium
CACAATAATCTATGTCCATACTCAGCAAAAGCGGGACACTAACTGCAGACATTGAAGAACTAGTGAGAAACTGGCGACGGGAAAGGCTCATATTATTCTCCGGCAGAGGCAGTAATTATTGAGATTTCAAAAATAGCAGGTTTTAGCTACTGGCCCAGAAACATTATAGGGTTTCGGCTCTATATATAACTTATCGAATATTTTAATAACAAAAAGGAGATTAGATCACCTCAAAATTTATAAACATGGATATTTCCGCAACGAGCAGGCAAAAAAATCACCAAAATTCGGGTTTTGTTGTATAAATGCCTAAGATTTAGACCAATAGTACTATAATTGCATACTTACAGACGCTTAGCGCACTTTCATAAAATTATTCTAACAACTACACTGTCTGTCCTGTTGTATAGACAGGCTTGAGTTTAAATTGATTTAGGCCTAAACTACTTTGCAGTTATGTTGTATAAAGTAACGGTTTAACCAAGAAACAAATTATTTTCCTTTGGGGGAGCTTATAGTGAATAAATATTGTTGGTATCTCATTTTGGCATCTATCGCCATATCACCGTCCGTCTCAGCGCAGGAGTTAGAAGAGATTGTTGTATCTGCGCAACGTAGAGAAGAAAGTCTACAAGACGTACCTGTATCCATTACTGCTTTTAGCGCTGAAACACTTAAGCGTCAAAATATAAAGGAAGCAAAAGATTATTTAACCATAACACCTAACGTGAACTTCACGGAAGATGGTGAACTAGGTGCACGATCAGTTGGTATCGCCATGCGTGGTGTCAGTGACCTGGCAAATAGCTTCACAGGTGGTGGCGGTTTGGCCAGTAGTTTTGGTATTTATCTTGATGAATTCAATATCGCCAACAATGCGACGAAGACAGCAAACCCGCAATTACAAGATTTACAGCGTCTTGAAATTTTGCGTGGACCACAGGGTACTTACTTTGGTCGTAACGCAACCGGCGGCGCCATGAACCTGACAACGAAGTTGCCACATGAAGGGTTGGAATATGAGCTGGGTGGCGGTTATTCCCGCTTTAATACCTGGGGCACTGATGCAATGGTCAATTTCGGCGTTACTGATAATTTCTTTGTACGCGCGAATGTATCATATGAAGAAAGTGATGGCTTCCTCAAGAACCTGAGTGCAACGGGTAGTGGTAACGATTATGAACATACCAGTTTTCGTATAGCAGCTCGGTGGTTGGTGAATGAGCAGATTACTGCCGATCTCTCTTATATGCGTACTATTGAAAACGATGGCACCGACTCAAATATCAATTCAGGCGTACTCGACATTGATACTCCGGGATCAACACCATCTATTATCCAGCCTGATCCAATTGGTGCCCCGACAGTTTTTGCTGCAATTTCGGATGTTGTGCCAATTGCTCCCGCAGGTGCAGGTTTTTTCCCAAACAATCGTCGCTACATTGACAAGGATGCACCAGAGTTCAACAAAAACAGACAGAACGTTGTTAATTTACGTTTGAACTACCAGGGTGATGATTGGTCATTGCGTTCTATCACAGGTGTGATGAAGACAACCAGTCGTCGTCTGTTTGACCAGGATTTGGTCGGACATTCACTGTACATCACCCACGGTGGTCGAACTGGTGACACCTTTAGTGAAGAATTACGTTTCAATCTTCAAAGGGATAACTGGGACCTGACCATTGGTGGTCTTTATGCTAATGATGATGCTGATACCTACGGTATAAGCCCGATTGGTACTGCAGGCTTCGCATTTGCGTTTGCTGGTGCCGGAGCTCTATTACCTGATGGAACACTGGATCCGGCTGCAGGTTGTTTTTGTTTAGCTCCGGGTGGGATTATCTCAGGCCCAAGCGTAGATACTTTTGATGTAGAAAGTTTCGCGGTCTTTGCTGAATTGAACTACCAGTTCAATGAACAGTTCAAAGCTACAGTGGGCATACGTTATACCGACGATACAGTGGAAGTGAAAGAAGCCGATTTCTCTCGAGTCCCATTCGATCAGCAACCATTTGGTGATATAAAGTCATTCAGACAGCCATCCGATACTACTCTTGTTGATGGTAGTATTCCTGGTGCGCTGAGAAATCCTTTCAGACAGGGTAAAGCGAGTTTCGACAGTATTACACCGCGCTTTGTACTGAACTGGTCACCTAATGATGAACTGAACACTTATGCGTCAGTATCAAAAGGTTACAAGCCTGGCGGTATTGTGTTTGACGAAACCACACTGGCTACAATTCCATTTAAGAAAGAATCACTGTGGAACTACGAGCTGGGCTTCAAATGGCGTGGATTCAATGATCGCGTATCGGTTAACGCATCTGGTTTCTATATGGACTGGAAAGATATGCAGGTACCCTCTGTTGAAATTCTTATTGATGCCACAGGTAATATCGTCAATAACTTTCGCATAGATAATTCAAAAGCAAAATCTGTAGGCTTTGAACTGGAAGCACAGGCGCTAGCAACGGATAACATCCTGATTGGTGGTGGTGTTGGTTATCTCGACGCTGAGTTTAGCGCCTTCGGTGCAGATGATCCTTTCCCAATTAATAACATGGGTTTTGATCTTGACGGTGTCACCATTCCTCGCTCACCAAAATGGACAATTAACCTGTTTGGTCAGTATGACTTTACTGTCAAAGGGCTGGATAGTTTTGTCAGAGCGGAATGGACTTATCGCAGCAAAATCACTTCTGACATGGAAGCTGCTGTGTCTGAACTGCCTATCCTGGATAATGCTGTAACGGCAGCAAGAGGGCTGGATACCTCATTCGGTGGCACCGGTTTTTCAAACGGTTTTGCCTTCCCATGGCCACGTGTTGGTTCACCATCGTCCGTGCCAAGTTATGATGTAACAAACCTGCGTGCTGGCATAAGCGGTGAACGCTGGAGTGTAACAGCCTATGTAGAAAACGTGTTTGATAAAAACTACTACACGGGCACCCAGGAGAACTTTGGTCTTGGTGGCTTCCGTATTCGCCCTCACTTCAGAACAGCTGGTATAAACTTCCGTTTATACAGCCAGTAGTTCCAAGTTGTCTGACCTGATTAGGGTCAGCACAATGTGAAGAATGAAGTAATTAAAACCCCGGTTTATGACCGGGGTTTTTTTATGCAAATTTATTATATTTTAAGTAGTATGAATGAGAATAAATCATCCCGTTAATTACAATGAGGAGAAGCGAAATTGAATCGATTAAGCACATCAGTTATCACCTTAAGCCTGTTACTATCTTTTTCTTTATTTGCTGAAGAGAGTTCAAGTATGCAAAAACCAATTGACCAGCGTTCTTTTCGCTTAGGCAGTGTTAGCACATTTTCTGAATTGGTTGGAGTGGGTGTAAAAAAACTTGCCCTGAGTTCAGCATTGTTACCTGCGGAAATGGACGACATGGCAAGTGACATAGTACGTATTGCAAAAGGATTTGGCGTAGAAACCTACCGTGAGTCTGATCTTATAGTCACAGATCTGTTCCCTGCCGATGTTGCCACGGGCAAAGATGTGATGTTACTTTATATCGGTTCAACACTAGATGAATACAAGGCGCTGAAAAAGCATAAAGCCAAATTAGTAAAATCAGGTAAGTACAAGGGAGAAGCACGCAAAGATGTGGCAATACAATTTGGTAAATTGCTCAGTTATCCTCTCGCCAATATAGAAGGGAAAATAAATAAAAATTCACACTGAATCTGATTCAATAACAAGAATCATTTGTCACACATTAATGCCCTGAAAGTTTTTTCAGGGCATAAGCTTTTTGTTTTCCATCCATATTAAAGTTTATGCCCAAACACGGACTATCAATTTCTTTTCAGACCAACAAACCATTAAAGCTTTATGGGGAGTTGGCGCAAAAAGCAGAGTCTTACGGCTTTGAAGTGATTACTGTTTATAACGATATGCTTTATCAACCTGCATGGTTGCCCTTAATGGAAATTGCCCGGCACACAAAGGAATGTCGAATCGGCGTATCAGCAATGAATCCTTTTACGACACATCCGATAAATATAGCGGGTAATATTGCCCTGATAAATGAAGCAGCAGACGGGCGCGCTTACCTTGGGATTACTCGCGGTGCATGGCTGGATACAATTGGAGTTCATCCGAAAAGAGAAGTGGCCGTTCTTAAGGAAGCCCTGATTTGCATTCGCCATTTACTTGAACAAAATACCGAAGCATTAGAGGGTGAGTTTTTCCCCCTCGTAGGCGGGGACAGTCTGCGTTGGGATATCGAACATGCTGACATTCCATTTCAACTTGGTGCATGGGGACCACTTACTATCAAAAACTGTGCGCATTATGTTCAGGAGATCAAGTTAGGCGGTTCTGCGAATCCTGAACGGGTTGCATGGCAAAGAAAGAAGCTGAACAGCTTCACTGCAGGTGACAGTATAGATATTTGTGTTGGAGCTGTTACCGTTATTGATGATGACGGGGAGAGGGCACGCAAGTTGGCGAAAAGAGAAGTCGCCTTATTTCTGCCTGTAGTGGCTACTTTTGATAAAACCTTACAAATTGATGAAGAATTACTGAACAGAATAAAATCAGCTGCGTCTGTGTATGATTTCGAACGTGGAGCTAAAGATATTTCTGATGACTTGCTTGCAAGATTTGCTATTGCCGGAACCCCAGCGGACATAATAAAACAAACAGAATCATTAATTGACGCTGGTGCAACTCGTGTTGAATTCGGTACACCACATGGCCTAAATGAAAATATTGGCATGAAGCTATTAGGGGGAAAGGTGTTACCAGCCTTTGGCTAACAAAAGAGAGCCTGTTGGCAACAGCATCAGCTTTTGTTTCCATTCAGCAGTAACGCAACAAATCATATTTTCATTGACCTACTCATTAGAAATATTCATGTTGTTAATTAGCTACTAGCAAAATTTCAATGGCATAGCAG
>JABHFC010000170.1 GCA_018676275.1 Gammaproteobacteria bacterium
AGTCTGGAAATTAACGGTTTCGCTGATAACACAACTCACCAGCGTTTTGGGAGTCGTGCCGGGCTATCAAAGATGCGCAATAGAGGACAGCTGGAGTTTTCCAAATACTTCAAACCGACTGGTATTTTTTCTGAACTGTCGATACACAGTACAGTTCGTGCGTCATACGATGCAGTCTATGATATAAACGATGATGACTGGGGCAAGGGTTCCGGAAGCGCCGTTAATTTTCAGAGCTTGGGCGGTCCTGCTATCGGCTTACCATCAAGTGTTCCGTGGGGAGCGACAGCAAATCCAGCACTGGGTCCGGCCGTGCTGCCAGGCACAAATCCCTTCGCAATTTCGCCTACCTCACCTGAACTAAACGGGTTTTTCCTTGGCCCGAATGGCGGGACCAATCCGAACAGTGGTTTGCGTATCCTGGGTAGCGAATCCTTTACGGCCTCTACCGCAACCGCTGGCAATCCTCCTGGTTTCGGTGGGCTTCAGCTTGCATACCCGACTCAACCTTGTGACATCGATTCACGTGGCTGTATCAACGGATACATGGATAAGGACGAGGACGATTTGCGTTTTGCAGAGTTCAATGATCGTCAAGACTGGCTACGAGAACTCTATATCGATGCCACTATTCCCTTGGCCAGTGGTGACGAACTGAATTTTCGGGTTGGACGCCAACAGGTGGTGTGGGGACGTACCGATCTGTTTCGCGTACTTGACCAGATTAATCCCATCGACTTTTCAATACAGAATATTTATGAAGAGTTTGAAGATAGTCGTATTCCCATGGGTATGTTCAATACAGAACTACGTTTAGGCGCAACGGGGGCCTTCGATGATTTGAACTTCCAGGTTGTGTGGAAGTTTGAGCAATTTCGTCCACACAACCTGGGCCAGGGCGGTCAACCATACAGTATCCTGGATGCAGGTAATTTGTTCCGTGCACTGAATACCTGTTGGGATTCCGGCTGTACGGTCGCAAATTTTGCGCCGAATCAAAACTTTGGATTGGGTGCGCCGCCGCCATTAGGCCCCGGTTTTGGTTTACCCGGTTTTCCCCCTGCTGCGCTCGGGGGCGGTAACGCGACGGGATTACTGGCGACGACGTTTCCTGCACATACTATCGGGATTCGCCAGGCGTTCTTACCGGATTGGGAAGTTGACAATGGTGAAATCGGTTTTCGCATGGAAGGACTGTTCAAAGATGTCGGCTTCTCAGTAAACGCGCTTTATTCTCGTCAACAATTGCCTTCATTGCACGGGGGCACAGAAGGACCGCCAGCAATTAACCCGTTTTTATGTGATCCTACGAGTACGGGTCCGGTACCAGCTGTCCCAGGTCTCCCTCCTGGAGCTCTGCCTCCTGTAACGGGACCTCTTTGCGCGGGCGCAAATCCTACAGCTGAGGCTTTTGGTACCCTGACACCACGCACCCATCTTATTGCCTTCGATATTCATTTTCCGCGAGTATTTTTGCTTGGGGCCTCGGCTGATTTCTATATCGATCCCATTAAGTCAGCATTTAGGGTGGAGGTGGCTCATACCACTGGCGAGGAGTTTGCGAATACTTTAAGGCCCTCACTGTATTCCGAGTCCAATGTATTGCGTTGGGTAGTTGGCTGGGATCGCTCTACGTTTATCAAGTTCTTACATCCGACCCGGGCTTTTCTTATTTCAGCCCAGTTGTTCGGTCAGCACTTACTGAACCATGAAAAGGTCTCGACACCTTTTGGCCCTGCTGGTATGCCAGATTGGGAGAACAACGTACTAGCGACGTTTCTCATTCAAGGCGGCTATCTGAATGATCGTGTGCAACCGCGGATTCTGGTGGCCTATGATACGCAGGCTAAAGCAGGCGTATTTGGGCCAGCGGTTGACTGGTTGATTAATGATAATTGGCGCCTGGTTGTCGGAGCTAATTTTAAATTTGGTCGCGCCAAAAATGATTTCGATGACGTCCGACTCGGCAACCAATTCCCACCATTTACTGATCCTGCTGAAGGTACACCCGGAGCAGGGACTTTGCCAGCCGGACAAACGGCGCTTCGTATCGGTGGAATCGCACCTCTCGGTGCCTTCCGGGGTGGTCCGATAGGGATGGCGCAGGATGAAGACGAAATCCAGATTATGCTTAGGTATCGATTTTAGTTTGAATTTAATTAGTTAGATGTGAAAAAGCGGACACATAAGCACTCTCTATAAAGGGGCTTTCCCAAAAATCGCAATAAATTTTAGTCACAATGTGATTCAAAATTTGTTTGACTGAAGAGATTAGAGGAGCAAAAGATGGAAAAAAATCTAGAAAATGATTATGACATAATTATGCTGGGTTCCGGTCTGCCGGGAACTATTCTTGCCGGTATTATCGCTAGAATGGGGCTGAAGATTCTTGTAATTGAAAAGGGCAGTCATCCACGCTTTGCCATTGGTGAAGCGATGTTGCCACAGTCGACTATGTGGATGGATTTGTTGAGTGAGCGTTTTGATTATCCAGAAATTCAGGATATTATTAGCGTTGAAAATATCCAGAAAAAAATATCAAAAAATTGCGGACATAAGCGCAGTATCAGTTTCCTGTATCACGAAGAAGGTAAAAAACAGGATCAAAAGAACCAATCCCATCAAGTGGTTGCCCCTGAAACACCTTTCAGTTCCGAATCGCATCTTATGCGTGCTGATATAGATCATCACATGTTGAAAAACGCCATAAAAGCCGGAATTACGTATCTTGATAATACGAACGTAATTGATTTTGACTGTAAAGAGAATGATGTAACAATAACGACGGAGAAGGGCGAAGCATTCCATTCTAAATTGTTGTTGGATGGTTCTGGTTTTATGTCTCCACTGGCTGAGCGTTTTGGTTTGCGCAAAGATAAAGATGAAATCCGTTCAACATCACGTACCTTGTTTACCCATGCTGATGGGCTAAAAAATTATGACAAACTGGATGGCGTTAAACAGCCGTTTGAACGTTTTGGCTATCATGATGGTACGGTTCACCATATTTTCAAGGGTGGTTGGTTTTGGGTCATTCCATTTGATAATGCTCCGGGTTCAGAGAATAAAGGGGCAAGTATCGGTTTGTCACTGGATACAACAGTCTATCCTCTGGATGAAAGTATTAGTCCTGAAGATGAATTCTGGTCTTTTGTAAATAAATTTCCAACGGTTAAAGATCATTTTGAAAATCTTACTTTTACTCGCGCCTTGATCCGTACCGGTCGTCTGCAATACTCGTCTAATAAATCTGCTGGTCCGGGCTATTGTCTTTTAAGTCATGCTGCTGGATTTATGGACGCGATTATGTCTCGTGGCATGATCAATTCCTTCGAGTCTGCCTATTATATTTGCAGGGGCATTGAAAAAGCTATTAAAGCGGGTAACTTCAACTACGAGCATTTTGAATCATTAAATGCAATGCATGAAGCTCAATTGGACATTACTGACCGCTTGGTAAAAACATATTACGATTCAACTCAGGATTTCCGTTTATGGAATGCCTGGTTTAACTTATGGTTTGGGGGAAAGATTCTCGGAGATTTGTACTTCATTGGAGCGGTTGTTAAAGCGAAGCAAGGTAATTTCGAATTCTTTGATCGTTGTGATCAGCATGTTCGTGCTGATGCTTCTGCACCGTATGCCCCTTACCTCGAAGAGTTGGTTGAGCTGGTTGAATCAACTCAGGCAGCAGTTAAGTTGGGTAAAATGTCAATACAAGAAGCAGCTGATGCAGTGTGTGATCAGGTTAAAGAGGCTGAGTGGCTTCCACACGATACCTATCATTGGGGTGGGCCTGCCGGGAGCTGTGACTTTGATGAGGAAGTCTTCAGGCAGTTGTGTATTGATTGGGGTCAAAACACCGCCCCTGATTATATTCGAGATAAGGTACTTAATTATACGGCACCCTGGATTCCAAATAATGACGCCGCCAAGGAAGAATTGAAAAAGATCAAGACATATCAAATGGAAAGAACAGCAAGGTTGGCTAAGAAGGGTGTTGTCGTTCCTAAAATGGTGGATCCAGCAGGGGCGATGTAAAGGGAGAATAAGAATATTATCTAAATCCTTTTTTGCCGTATTTATACATAGCAACATTGGAGGATGCGGGATTCTTTTCGATTGTTCCGCATTTCTTATATTGCAGCATAGGTGAAATAAATAGTTTATCTAAATTTGAAACTTATTTTTATGCGAGTCGAACGCTTAGCGATATATTTATTGTAGTCATTCAAAATCCCTGATTTAAAAGATAATCAAGGTGTTCTCCGCTTAATTCAAATAATGGAGAAGATGCGCATACAATGTGTGCGCCTACAATGACGCCAGTACATTCGCCAATGCCTTTTACAGGTGATAACTGTAGTCGTGCTGTTTTCTAGTTCACCGTATATCAAGTTGTCGAATTTTATTAATATCGATCACATCAGGCCCGATTGCTGACTGTAGGAGGTATTGGGGGACGAAATTGGAAATTTTTCGAAGCTGTAAAAGTCTATTTCGTTTTTTTTGTATTAGTTCGCTTATTCTATTGCTGATGGCCTGTGAAGCACCTTTGGTGCTGGATGAAGTGGAAAAGTCAAAACAGGCCTTTGCCAGACGTACCGACACTTTCCTCGCAGTTGGTGCAAATGCGGGAAACATCGTTGTTGTTGGCTCACATGGTCTGGTGTTGAGTTCAAATGATGATGGTGAGTCCTGGCAACGCCAGGAACTACCAGGCTGGCCTGCATTAATTGATGTTACAGCATGTAACAACAGAAATTTTGCTGCGCTCTCTTTTGAGGGCGATATTTGGGTATCTGAAGACGAGGGCAGAAGCTGGGAAGCACGTAAACTGGGCACGGAGGAATCACCCCAGGCGATTACCTGTGACAGTTCAAATCGATTATGGGTGGTTGGTGCCTTCACAACGATCCTGAATTCGGAAGATCTGGGTAATAACTGGTCCTTGTTTACTACTGATGAAGACATCATCCTCAATACTATTCAGTTTATAAGTGATACCGAGGCCTTTGTGAGTGGTGAGTTTGGCACCTTGATGAAAACCACAGATGCTGGCGCAAGTTGGGAAACCCTGCCGCCTATGGAGGAAGATTTTTATCCCCAGGACATACATTTTGATGACAGTCTGAACGGATGGGCAATTGGCTTGATAGGCGCCATTTTGCACACAGACGACGGTGGTCAAAGCTGGCATAGACAGGAAAGCAATACATTTGTCTCCCTGTTCAGGTTGACGAAGTCTCGGCAGTATCTTTTTGCAGTTGGTGGGCAAGGTAAGATTTTTTGTCTGATTGGAGATAAGTGGAAGGAAATAAACCATGGGAAAAACATACGTCTTTACCTTGGTGGTATAGAAACCCTGCAAAATAAAAAAGTCATCGTCACTGGACCGGCTGGGACTCTGCACATACTTTCCGTTGATGAAATAGTCGATAGAAGTACGCCGATGGTGGCCCTTGATAATAACATGGAGGGCTGATGGCGATGGAAAGTGGACAACTTTTTTCAAGATTCGGCAATAAACTTTTTGACAATCGTAAGGTAGTGCTTGGCATTATTTTTGCAATTACCGTATTTTTCGCCTACCAGATTCCGACGGTAAGGATGCTTTCTGATTTTGCGGATTTATTGCCTCAGGAACATTCTTATATACAACTCCATAATGAGATTCGCGATACCTTCGGTGGTGCCAATATTATTGTTATGTCTGTGGAGGTAGAAGAAGGTACGATTTTTACCAATGAGGCCCTTAATCGTATACATCGTATTACCCAGAAACTGGATGAAATCACCAATATCAATCACAACCTGGTGACCAGTCTCACACATCGAAACACTCGCAAGATCTGGATCACGCCCGACGGCACTATTCGATCTAAAAATTATTACGATCCGCAACATGGTGACTATACCCAGGAAGAGCTGGCCAAGATCCAGCGTGATGTTCTGTCCAGTAATAATGTGTATGGCTTACTGGTCTCCCCGGACATGAAGTCGGCCCTGATCAAGGGCACCTTAAACGAAGGACAGCTTCGCTATCGGGTTGTCTTCGATGAGTTGCAGGCTATTCGCGATGCAGAGTCCGCGCCGGGTGTCACCATCCATGCTACCGGTAATCCCGTGCTGGTGGGTTGGGTGGATTCCTATAGCGGTCAGATAATACAGATTTTCATGTACACGATTTTAATCGTACTGGTGATCCTGATTGTTTACACACGCAAATTCCTTGGTGTTGTATTGCCACTATTGGGTATGGCGCTGACGACTATCTGGGGCGTTGGCTTTATGGGCCTGTTTGGTTATAACCTGGATCCCCTGATGCTGGTGGTGCCCTTCCTGATCTCCGCCCGCGCCATGTCCCATGGCATCCAGAAGATTGAGCGCTATCTCCTGGAGTTATCGCTTACCGAAGACAAGGTACTGGCTGCACGTAATACCTTTAATTCCTTGTTCCGACCGGGGGCGCTGGCGATTGTTGCCGACGCTGCTGCGCTTTACCTGATTGGTCTTGGTTCTGTACCCATCAATGACAAGATGGCTATTTATGCGTCATTCTGGGCATTGACCATGGTGGTTACAGTGCTGGTGCTTATTCCCATGCTCCTAGCTGAATTACCCAAACCAAGAAATACAGAAATGAAAACAACAATAATCAGAAAGTTGTTTCCAAAACTGGCACTGGTCGTATCAACACCAACCCGTTCCCGCAATGTCCTTATTGCCTGCCTGTTGATTGCCCTGGCCGCAAGCTTTCTGGCCACCAAGGTTCAGGTTGGTGAACCGGAGCCTGGTTCACCGTTGTTATATCGTGATCATGACTTCAATCTTTCTTCGAAATCGATCAACGACAGTTTCCCCGGATCGGAGGAAATGTTCATTATTGCCCGTACCGAAGAGAAAGGCGGTATTAAGAGACCCGAAGTGTTAAAAGCCCTGACCGATTTCCAGAATCACATGATGACTGATCCTAACCTTGGCGGCGTCAAGGGCGTGAATAATTTGGTTAAGCAGGTCAACCAGATGACACGTAACGATGATCCCAGTTGGGGTGTTATCCCGACCGTTGGTAGTAATGTCGGCGGGTTGATGTTCATGTACATGATGTCGGCACCGACACCGGGCGCCTTGCTCGAATATATTGATACAGATGAGCAGATGGCCAACATGGTTTTTTATTACAAGGACCATACCGGTGAGACGATCCGGCGTTCTATTCATTTAGCAAAAGAATGGATTAAAACCAAAGGCAAAGAAGTCGATGGATTACAAATCGATCTGGCGGGCGGGCCGGTCGGGGTAACCGCGGCGATTGACGAAGAAGCCTATCAGACAAACCTTATAGTGGTACCAGCCGTGCTGTTATTGATTCTGGCTTTTACGTTCTGGTTTTATGGGACGGTACATGCCGGGGTAATGATGCTGGCGTCGATGGGATTTGCCACCACCCTGACCTATGCCTGCATGGGTGTACTGGAAATGGGCCTGAATGTAAACACGGTACCGATGATCGCGGTGGGTATCGGCCTCGGTGTCGATTATGCAATCTACATGATGGATCGGATCAAGGAAGAAATGCATTTTGCTGATAATTTGCAGGATGCCATCACCCAGGCAGTCGGAACGACCGGTGTTGCCATCGCCTTTACAGCGACCACCTTGATTGGTGGTATCATCATGTGGGTCTTTATTTCTGACCTGCGTTTCCAGGCTGATGCGGCGCGCCTACTTATTATCATGTTGGTCTTGAATGCCTGCTCTGCCATGTTCTTGGTACCGGCCTGGGTGGATATCTTCAAGCCAAAATTCATTCTAGATGCAGGTAAGGAACATTGGAGTGAGAAAGAGCACACACATGTGGTGGAAGGCAGTATTTAATAGAGCAAAGACTGGTTGGCACATAAACTCAAAATAATTTTTTTAGAAAAGATTAAGGAAATTCAAAATATTATTGAATTCGATGTTACAGATAATATTTATGTAAAATTTTTAAACAATTTGAATAAATAAAAATAAACTAGCTGATTCAGGATCTGCTTCAGCTTTATCGATATCCATCACACGCAAAATAAAACAATAAATAAAACAGAGTGTTAAGCTAATGATTACTACTTACCCAGTCAGTAAAAATGTATTTAATGAAATTGGCATACCACTTGCTTCATCATCTATAAAACAGGAGTTGCTACTAATAGCAAGCTAAATTCAGTTCTTCATATTTTATAGCAAGTGTGATCATTGAAGAATACAGGCTCTGGGGGAAACAATGAAAGCAATCAGTAAAGCACAAGCACAAAGTTTTGATCCCCATCAACTAAGAAATGCACTGGGAAGCTTTGCGACAGGTGTAACCATAATAACCGCAAACGACGTGGACCCTGATACTTATGTAGGTGTTACCGCTAACAGCTTTAACTCTGTATCACTTGATCCACCATTGGTACTCTGGAATCTTGCGAAGAAGGCCCGCAGTTTACCTGCCTATCAGTCTTCAGAATATTTTGCAGTTAATGTTTTAGCATCCGATCAGACGGAATTGGCGAATCGTTTCGCCACGCAACAACCCGGCAAATTCAATGACGTCGACTTCGAATTGGGAGTCGGGGGTATTCCTTTGTTGGCAGGCTGCGCCGCACATTTCCAGTGTAAAAGAAGTTTGAGTTACGAAGGTGGAGACCATGTTATTTTTGTCGGAGAAGTATTGCAGTTCGATGACTTTAATCGCCCCGGTCTTGTGTTTTACAAGGGAAAATTTGCTGTCTCGCGTCCGTACCCTCAAATTGATCAAAGTGAAACAGGTGGGTTTGTAGACGACTATCTTCATTACTTGCTACTAATGGCTGCGTACAGATTTGAAGAAAACTTCTGTCCTATTATTGAACAGAACGGCCTGAACCATTACGAATGGCGTGTATTGGCCATGTTAAGTGATCGCGCAGGACGAAACCTGGCAGATTTGGCCCAAAACACACCAACAAGTCAGCCAGAGATAGAGAAAGTACTAGAGAAAATGGTGAGAACAAACCTTATAGAAAGGAAAGGTGATGTAGATTCCGGATATTACCTTACAGGAGATGGCAATTTAAAGGCTGTCCAGTTACTGGCTGCTGCCAAGGCACACGAAGCAGATACGCTAAGTGTACTGGGAACAACGGAAGCTCAATCTTTGAAAGAATCCCTAAAAATGCTGCTTAAAAATATCAGTTGATGGTGTTGTTTGTATTTATCTAAATTTATCGAAAATTTTGCAAACTAAAATTATATTCAGGTTAAGTATTATAAACCGAGAATTACTTTCACTTAGAGAAATTTCCCATGACCTACAACTATAAGCGATTCGATACAGGACATTACGACTTAATGTCCTTCCCTGGACCTCAACTTGGTAGCGTGGCTGGGGACTTTACACTGTTTGATCTTTCCGGAGCAGAAGTAAAATTATCAGATTATGCGGGTAGCTGGCTGGTTCTGGAAACTGGCAGTATTACATGCAATATGTATACACGTAATATTTCCAAAATGAACAAGCTGCGTGAAAAATATTCTGATGTTGAGTTTATTCTGGTTTATGTCAGAGAGGCACACCCTGGTTCTAAATTACCGCAGCATAGTTCATTGGATAAAAAAGTATCGTATGCCGCAAAATTGGATAGCGTGTGCAATGAACGGCGAAAAGTACTTGTCGATGATATGGAAGGCAGCATGCACAGGGAATATGGTGCAATGCCTAATTTTGTTTATGTGATCAATCCATCAGGAGAAGTGGTGTATCGACATAACTGGGCAAATGCCGAAGAACTGGAGCTTGTATTGGAAAATAGGGCTATTAGATATGCAAATGAGCATGCGTCAACATGGGAATTAAAACCATTTGGCTACCAAACCAATATCCAGATGTTCAAAACAGTTGGTCGGGCAGGTTGGGATGCTATTTGGGATCTGGTAAAATTCATCCCTGCAGTTGCATGGATGCATATAAAAGCGGATGTGAATGCAATGAAGAGTGAGGGTGATGCGTAGGCTGTCTTATATTAAACCAGAGCGATACCACCACTGTAAGGATGTACGACCCAATTATCGACCCTATTAAACGTGGCTAGATGTCCATCATAATTCGTAATGCATCGATTACCAATTAAAAATTAAGTGAAAAATTTGGCCAACATTACAATTATTATAGAGAATAGAAAAAAGATTAAAGCTGAGAATATTGTAGCTAGCCCCAGTTCAATCAATAATGTTGAAACGTCAGCAGGAAAACCCCCTTCATATTTACGAGTTAGATTGAACACGAATACATAAGCAGCAACTCCAATAGGTGGGATAGGGAGGAGGTACGATATGTAGGGCCTGCTAATGTCATGAAACAGATATAACAATATACCACTAACGAGCATTACAAATCCTGTAAGCGCAATTGTGAGATAATTTATTATATCTGTGTTCATTTCCTGTGTCCGATTTACTAGCCAATTAGTGCCTATTTTACTCGTATGACCACCTTAGCATTCGCGCTTATGGGTTCTTCCTTCGTCTAGATGTCGCTACACTTGAATACACGCCTCCAATAAACACAAGTAAAGATGAGACAATAATTTTCGCCATCGGGATTGAGCTCCAATGGCTCAATATTGTTGAGAAGGAAAGCCCTTCTCCGAAAAGCAGAAATAACACCGGAAGTGCTAATGCCGTCGAAAGGCACGTAGGCCAAATGTATACTCTAAAATCATTCACAATGATTGCGATCATATCAAAAAGCGCTCAAACATATCAATCTGCAGTATTAAACGTGGCTAGAGGTTCTAAAGCTTGTGCGTCCTTGTGTTCTTTAGGAGTTGCATCCGCTAGTGAATAAAGGACCATCTTTTGCTCCAGAAGAAGGATGCTTTGAACCAGACTCATATACAATTTTAACTGAAAGCTGATGTGCCTGGGTAAAAATAGACCCAGATCATCCAGAAGGCCTCTGATACCAGACCCTCATAGCGATCTAACTCACGACCGTCATCAGTTAAGCCGTATGGCGTGATCGGCCCTTCGTAACCATCACTGTAAAATGCCATGACAGAGTCAAGTTCGCTAAAGTAAATTACGCGTACTTCCCTTCCATCTATTATTGATTTGATGTTCTTATTTGAGACTATGTAGTCCTTGGTATAGGCGTCCTGATTAAGCTCGCCGCGCAGACCATAAATCAACTCTTTAGCAGGCAAGCGTTGATCATCCCAATCAACAGTCGGAAAGGTGGCCTCTGTTGGGTTGGCATGTTGTTCGTTGACCAGCATATATATGATCCAACGCACCCAGCTGTTCCACAGATGCTCTATCGGGTCTTCTGCGAAATCCACAATGGGATACCAGAATACTTTTCCATCAGGGAACAATTTTTTGTAGTTGCCATAATTGATGCGGAATGAAGGTAGTGATTTCATGCTTTTACCGCTAAATTCCGTTTTACCAGAGAGTTGCTGAATAGGCTGTTCAGTTTTTGTGTCAACGAGTACAAGGTTGTTCGCCAGTTGTGTAAATACCTTGAGGTTAACTTCCTCGCCATCAATGATCGGCTCATAAGCCATGCTCAGATGAGTAAGGCCGCAATGTGTCATTGCAACCTTTTGGCCAGCAATTTCGGTACCGGTAGCATGTGCCTGAACAATAAAAGGATCTGGGTAACCCACCGCCTCACCATCGATTTCGATAACAGTGAGTTCGGTTCTTTCAAACAACACTTCGTCAGCGACATCGAAATTTACAAATTCAGCATCATGCTGCTTTGTCTGGAACATTTGAGCCGGAATAAACCAGCTGGTAACGTTGACCACTGTCAGAACGCTCAAGGCGAGGACCCAGCCTTTTTGAATGACTTTTTCCCTATTCCAGATCCATATGCTTAGCCCCAATGCGACAAAGGATATCCAGAATATAGGCCAGCGCCAGATGTATACGTGCATGGCGAGCCAACGTGGAGACTGAACCCACATCTGTGTCAGGTCTCCCATTTCGGCCCAGCCCAGGAGGGCACCTGTCTGAGCAATAAGCATCCCTGACCAGAATATTATTTTACTACTTCGCTTTGTCTCCTGATCTTTGTCTTTGAGACTGGAAAAGAATTTTTGACGACTTTCTTCAATCATAGGTTCAGTCCACAGTGAGTACAGGGGCCACAGAAAGTAGATGAGGGGTAACCAGAAGCAGATATACCATGCAACACCGCTCATATAAGCGACGACAGTAACCGCCACCGCAGCCGCAAAAATGCCTAACTGCTTGACTTTATTGCTTAGTACAAAATGGATTATTGCCAATGCAGCAGAAAAGAACAGGATTGCGAAGATAATAGAGAGACGAGTCATTCCCTCTACGTAGTTATAGCCGTAATCATGCGTCTTGTAGTAGTCATCTGGAGTGGGACCTATGTTGATGGCGTAAGCAATAAAGGGTATCGCCATGAGTAAACTTGCCAGCAGTATTTTATGAATGATATGACTCATTATCTATTTTCCTCAAAATCATAGTGGGATTGCTTAGAATTTATCTTGTTCAAATGACAATTTATAGAGTGTCGTAGAGCAATTTTTATGCCGATCACAATCTTGTCAATAGGAGAAAACCCCAATTCGTTGATCTGTATGATATCGCAGACGTTTTTGACAGGAGTATGCTGGAAAATTCAGCGTGGATTCTCGTAATTGGCAGTAAGGTAGTGCAAAAAAGTATAATGAATTCCTTAGCTTTGAAGGGATTGTGTGAAAATTTTTGCATTCAATCGTGATAGAGATCTAAAAGTGTAGAATTTTACGATTTTCGCTCCCCGAGTTTCGTATCTGGTAAGGTTTTGGCTTTGTGCTTACTCAGGTTCGGGGGTCCCGAAAACAAGAGTTTACAGCCACTTACCATCGGTTTCATGATAATACTTTTTAATGATCGAAAAGTGGCGTGAAAATTGCTCTTCTGTCACTAGACACCAAACTTCAATTACTTGCAGAGTAACAACATGAATCAAAATACTAATATATCAAAGCAGGGGCGTATCTTATTTTACGGTGGATTAGTGCTTGCCTACATCACTGTTCTCCTGGCCTTTTTGTTCCTAGCTGACCTTACCCAGTTTATTTTACATGCACCCAGGGAAGTGCATATTGGGATATTCAAAATAAGAAAGGTATTAATGGTGATTGGAATTATCGGTTTTCTTGTCGCCATGGCGATCAATTTTAAATACCGACTTGTAGGTTGGAAGGGTGTATCAATACATGCTTTTGTCTTTGTTGGCTTGTTTGTTGGTGGATTCTGGCTGGTAACCTACATCATGTTTATTCCTCAACCGACACAAGCTGAGTTTATATCCATTAAAGATGCCAATAAATATATTAACTATGAAGATGAAGTAATGGTCATTGATGTGAAAGGTGATGCCAGGGCTTATCCGCATCTATGGATGCGCCAACCTCATATCGTAGGCGAAACTATAGGCGGCGAAGAAGTTCTAATGACCTATTGCTCCTTGAGTCATTCAGGTCTCGCTTATAGTCCTGTGCTTGATGGTGAAAGGCTTGATTTGAAAGTTTTTACGCAGTTGCAAAACAATCTCATCATGTACGATACAAATACTGATGAACCCATACAGCAAATAACCGGCACCACTGAGCATTCAGGCAAGAACCTGAAAGAATACCCTGTCCAGGTAATGTCTTATGAGGCATTTCGCGATCTCTATCCACAAGGCAAGGTATTCTACAATCCACCACGTGGGTTTAGAGATGACTTAACACGAGGAATGTTGATGACAGTCATCAATTGGCAGCATGAGATGTTCGGTCCGGTTTTCCCGACTATCGACGTTGAAGCTGAAGGCATTAATCAACTTCATCCCAAAGAAGAGGTGTGGGGTGTAAAGCTGAATGGTGAGCAGGTTGCCTATACTTACGATTATTTTAAGGCAAATAACTGGGTCGTTAATGACACACTGGGCGGCAAACAAATTATTTTGGTTTACTATCTAGAGCACCGCACGGTTGCTGGTTTTGAAAGAGAAGTAAACGGCAGCCTGGTTTCTATCGATAATGCCAATCAAATTGACGCTTATGGCAAGACAGAGTGGGGTGAATTGAAGCGGATTCCCGTTATTAGTGAGGTTTTCTGGATGATTTGGCATACTTTTTATCCTGAGACAGATCTTAAACACCACGTCTGAACTGGTTTTTAACAATGGAGAGTAATTCACGTTTCGTAATTGTAGGTGGCGGTCAGGCGGGCGGCTGTGCGGCCAGAGCGATGCGTGAATACGGCTTTGAAGGAGAGATTATCCTGGTAGCTGACGAGGCTTATCTGCCTTATGAGCGACCCCCACTGTCGAAGAATGTGCTTTTGGGTAAAGATGATTACCAGTCAACATATATTAATGATGAACACTGGTATGCGTCTCACAATGTACAGGTGAAATTGAACACGCGAGTAAGCGCTATTGATTGTGATAGAAAGTTGCTTACAACCAATACGGGTGAGTCAATTTCCTATGACAAATTGTTGCTTGCGACTGGTGGAAGAGTCAGGCGCTTGCCCATTGAAGGTGCTGAGCTGGAGGGGGTTAATTACCTTCGTGGAATCGATGACGCGGAGTCGTTGAAAACTCAGATGGCTTCTGCAAGGTCATTGATAGGTATTGGCGCTGGTTTTATTACCCTGGAGATAGCTGCAGTCGCCCGTACCCTTGGTCTTGATGTTACCTTGCTCGAAAAGATGCCTGCGATCCTGGACAGGGTATTTGAGCATGATGTAGCGGAACGTATTGAATCACTTCACGGTGTTCATGGTGTAGTCTTCAGGACGGGAGTTAATGTAGAGGAAATTGTCGGTGATAAGGGAAAGGTTACTGGTGTAAAATTAGCTGGTGGTGAAATTATTTCAGCTGATGTCGTTGTTATTGGCATTGGTATTATCCCGAATACGGAGTTGGCAGAGGAGGCAGGTATAGAAGTTAATAACGGTATTGTTGTTAATGAATATGGAGAAACCTCCATTGATGATGTCTATGCCTGCGGTGATATCACTAACCACTATAGCCCTTTATACGACAAGAATATGCGTCTGGAGTGCTGGCAAAATGCCCAGGACCAGTCTGCCGCCGTGGTTCAATCTATGTTAGGTAATGTCTCGTCATATAGATCAGTACCCTGGTTTTGGTCAGATCAATATGACATGAATCTTCAAATGGCGGGTATTACAGAAAATGCGGATGAATCGGTTGTAAGGGAAGATGTTGGTGGCGGTACGTATAGCAAAATTTACTTAAAAAATAAGCAAATAATTGGGGCCATAGCAATTGACACGCCGAAGGAAATTATGGGGGCGAGAAAACTTATTGCCAAAGGAAGCTATATGGATATTAGCAAATTGTCTGATCCAAAAACTGATCTTCGAAAAGCAGTAAATAAATAATATTCAGACGTTGCCGTAGCAGGTTTTAAGATTTTTTAAAAACAAGTTGTTCTTCGCTGACTTGATATTTCTCTAGCGATGACCAGCCATTACTTATAAATATTATGAGGTGATTTATTATGGGAAAAGATCTTCGTAGTTTTTTAGATGATGCTGAAAATGCAGGCAAATTATATCGTATTAATAAGGAGGTTGATCCGACAAAGCATATGGGGGTGTTATCAGATGAATCTGACAGAGCCTTATTAGCTGAAAATATAACAGGTTTTGATGGATGGAAAATTGCTAGCAACTTCAACCAGAATCGGGATATGGAAATGGTCGGTATGGGTGTTGATTCACGTGAAGAGGTTTTAAAAAAGCTGGCTGCGTGTATTGATGAAGGACCCAAGCCTTTGAAAATGGTCGATAAAGCACCCTGTCAGGAAATCGTTTGGGAAGGTGATGAAGCCAATCTGAACAAGCTACCGATCTGTATTCATTCTGAGCTGGATGGTGGTAAATATATTGGTTCGGGGCTTGGTATTGTCGTTGATCCGGAATCTGGGCATCACAACACGACATGGCCACGCATCCAGGTAGGTGATGGCAAGACCTGCGGCTTTTTAATTTATTCCCGCCACGTAAGTGAGATATGCGCGAAGTACCATGGTAAGGGTGAGGCAATGCCCATGTCTGTGGCGATTGGGCATCACCCTGCGGTTGAAATCGCCGCTTCCTTGTCTGTCCATCATCCGCATTGTGGTGAGCTCGCTTATGCAAGCAGTATTGCAGGTGAAGATATGGAGTTTGTTAAATGTGCCAACGGAGTCCCAGTTGCTGCACATGCAGAGATTGTTATCGAGGGTGAGGTTCCAGCTGGTGTTGTTCAGGATGAAGGACCGTTTGGTAACTATATGGGAACGTATTCCGCAGGCCCTATGGCCAGAGATGGTGTTCAAAAAGCGGTGGTATTTAAAATTAGTCGTATCACCATGCGCACCAATCCAGTTTACCGACACCTGAATTCAACCATATGGACTGAGCACCAGCGTCAGTGCATGTTACCCATTGAAGCGAAGCTATATACCGCGATCAAAGAAATGGGCATGCTTCTCCATGATATCCATATCCCCAGCTGGGGTGGTTGTGGCTTGACTATAATTCAAATGACACCACGTGGTCCGGGTGAAGCTGAACAGGCAATGCTTAAGGCAACTATGTGGGAAGATACGACCCTGGGTTTTATGAGCCATACGGTTGTTGTTGTGAATCGTGATATCGATATATATGACGCGCGCGATGTTATGTGGGCAATATCTGTTCGTGCAGATTGGGGCAAACCAGTTCAGCAAATATTCAATACCCCTGCGTCACCCTTAAGGGC
>JABHFC010000171.1 GCA_018676275.1 Gammaproteobacteria bacterium
AAGCTTTATGAACCGATCGCCGATGCAATTGCAACTCTGTTCAGTGAGGAAGCATTAAACCCAGAGACATTGTCAACCTTGACCAGCAATATTAATGATGTCGACGATCAGAAACTACTGCTTAAACTTAAGAACAACATTGGTGATGAGGATAAAAATACTCTCATTAAAAATGAACTTGTAGAACATTTGCTGGACAGGCATGGCACGGGTCGGGTGCTATTTCGAAATACCCGCACGGCTATCAAAGGCTTTCCTGAAAGAAAACTATTTCCCTACCCATTACCTTTGCCTGCAAACTACAAAGAATCAGTTACTACATCTGTTGCAGCCCATGTTCAACTGACACCCGAATTGATTTATCGCGCCAGCGCCAAAAGTGATCAGCTTAAATGGACCAGCTTCGATCCACGGGTAGAGTGGTTGCGAAATAAGCTGCTTGAACTTGCACCTGCGAAAATACTGGTTATTGCTGCCAATCACAGAACCACGCTTGAACTGGCGGAAGCGCTCAGGGTGAATTTTGGTACTCATGTCGCTGTCTTTCACGAAGACATGAGTATTATTGAACGTGATCGAGCCGCAGCCTATTTTGCTGATAGCGATGAAGGTTGCCAGGCACTGCTCTGCTCAGAGATTGGTAGTGAAGGACGCAATTTTCAGTTTGCGCATCATATGATTTTATTTGATCTACCCTTGAATCCTGATTTACTGGAGCAACGTATTGGCCGACTGGATCGCATAGGTCAGACAGAAACTATCAATATCCACGCCCCCTATCTACAGGACTCTGCCCAGTCGATTATGTTTCGCTGGCATCATCATGGTTTGAACGCTTTTGAGCAGCCCTGCCCTGCAGGTACGACTGTATTTAATGAATATGAACAGGAATTAAAGACTGCTCTTGCAGATCCACAAAGTAATATTGATGATCTTATAACAGCTACACGAAACAGACTGGATCTACTGGACGAAGCTTTACATAAAGGTCGAGACCGATTACTGGAATACAACTCCTGTCGACCGGAAAAGGCCGAGGCGCTTAAGCAGGCAGCATTGGCTGAAGATTCCAAATCCGTACTGGCAGAATACATGGACGGCATTTTTGATTGTTTCGGTGTTCATACAGAAGAACACAGTGCCGGCCGATATATCATCAGCCCCGGGGAAAACATGTTAACGGCATTTCCGCAATTACAGGAAGATGGTATGACCGTGACCTATGATCGCGACATCGCTTTGACTAATGAAGATGTTCATTTTTTGAGCTGGGATCATCCGATGGTTACCGGCGCTATGGATATTGTTCTTACCAGTGAGTTGGGTAACACCTCCGTCATCGCTATTGAGCACAATAGTATTGAGCCTGGCACCATGATGCTGGAGGCTATTTATATCTTTGAATCCGCTTCCAGTCATGCTTTGAATACTGATCGTTATCTGCCAGCAACGACGATTCGAATCGTTCTTGATGAAGATATTATTCAATACCAGGACAATCTCAGTCATGGGCAGATTGAACGAAACACTGTTGCAGTCGATAGGGAAACCGCAGCGAAGGTTATCAAGGCAAAACTGGACGAACTAAAGAAGTTGACGCAACGATGTGAAGAGCAGGCTCAACTACAGGCTCCGGCGATACTGGCTGATGCACATAAACAGGCTTCTCGACTATTAACGAAAGAAATTAATCGACTCAAAGCATTGAGTAAAATAAATCAGAATGTACGTCTTGAGGAAATTGACTATTTTGAATGCCAACTGCAGGCACTGGACAAGGCACTGGATAATGCAAGTCTGCGACTGGATGCCTTACGTGTCATAATCGCTACATGAAAGTAGATTTACATACGCATAGCTCAGTATCAGACGGAAAACTCTCACCTTCTGAATTAATTCAAGAGGCGGAATCAGCAGGTGTTGATCTATTATCCATTACTGATCACGATACCTGCGAAGCATATACAAACCTTCGCTCATTGAAATCTTCGTCAATGACAATTATTCCCGGAATTGAGTTTTCAACAGAATGGAAAAAAACTGGAATACATATTCTCGGTTTAAATATTCAACTGGATAGTGATGCTATTCAAACGGGCATCAAAAAACAATCCGAAGCCAGGTTGATACGCGCGCAACTCATAGCAGAAAAACTGGGTAAACTGGGTATAAAAGATTCATGGGAAGGTGTTAAAAAAATCGCTGGCGAAAGTGTTATTGGCAGACCACATTTTGCACAATTCCTCATTGACAGCGGTGTTGTAAAAAATATGAACCAGGCCTTTGATAAATACCTGGGTGCCGGCAAAACCGGTGATGTAAAACAATACTGGGCACCTTATACAGACGTTATCGAATGGATAAACCTTGCCGGTGGTACTGCTATCCTCGCACATCCGAACAAATACAAAATAACACGAACGAAACTTTTATCTTTGCTCGATGATTTTAAGACCGCAGGTGGTAAAGGTATGGAAGTCATCACCGGCAAGCAAACCCTGGATGTGACAGAAAAACTTGCTCTTATCTGCCAACAAAAAAACCTTCTGGCTTCCTGTGGTTCTGATTTTCATCAACCAGGACTAAGCTGGGCAGCGCTTGGCAATGTTGCTCCTTTGCCCCTGGGCTGCGACGCGGTTTGGGAAAGCTGGAATTTATAAATAAATTGGCTGCAATTTATCTTTGATCTGATTTCAGGAGTTTCGTCACTTTTGCAATGACGAATTAAGGAATCATTGATTTATTTACTCGCGTAATACTCATCGTTTGTTTTCCAGTTTATAATCAGTCTTAGACACTCGATTTCCACTATTGGTAAACAAGCCTATGAATGAAGAACTATGGCGCCTAAGTGCCTGTGAACTCTCAAGCGGTATCCTTGAGCGCCGTTTTAGCTCTAAAGATGCCGTCTCCTCCTGTTTACAACGGCTTGATGCAGTCAATCCAGATATAAATGCCATTACCGAAGTTCGTCCCGAAGCTGCTCTTGCTGCCGCTGACGAGGCAGACAAAGCACTTGCTGAAGGTCTTAACCCAGGTCTGTTACACGGTATCCCCGTCTGTATAAAGTCAAACGTTGATGTTCAGGGTTGGGCAACAGTGAATGGTTGTTCTGTGCTAAAGGACAATATCGCACCGGGCAATTCCGACTCGGTACAAAACTGGCTTGACGCCGGCGCCATAGTCATAGCTCGCACCAATACACCTGAATTTTGTTGCCGATGGGAAACCTCCAACGAAGTTTTTGGTAGTACCCATAATCCCTGGGATCTGTCTCGTACGCCTGGTGGCTCCAGTGGAGGTTCAGCAGCTTCACTCGCTGTCGGTATTAGTCCACTTGCCCATGGCACAGATCTGGGTGGCTCTCTCAGAGATCCGGCCCAGGCCTGTGGTATCGCATCTATAAAACCAACTCTTGGCAGGGTCGCTGACTGGAACCCGACTGATCCGGAGCATCCTGGTATTGGTGTACAACTAATGAATACGGACGGACCAATGGCTAGACGCGTCGCTGATGTACGTCTGGGTCTGCAGGCTATGGCTGCCAGTAGCTTTCATGACCCCTGGTGGGTAGCGGCACCACTTCAGGAATCTGCCGTCAACCCTGTAATCGCGCTGGTAACTAATCCGGCCCAACAGGGCATCAATGCACAGGTGGCGAGAGGTGTAGAACATGCAGGCAAATTGCTTGAACAGGCCGGTTATGAAGTAGAATTAATAGAACCACCTGGAATTGAAGATGCAGCCGAGGTCTGGAGAATTATTTGTATACATGAGTTGCTGAATCAACTTGCACCCGAGGTAAAGGATTTTTGTGGTCAACGATTACAGACCACTTTAGAGCATTACCGAAATACACAGCCAAAATTGTCCCTCGATATGTACATGGAGGCATTTGGTCAAAGACGAACCATATTAAGAGAGTGGCTGGCGTTTTTTAAAAAATACCAGCTAATTGTTGCACCGATTTGTACAGAACCACCTTCACTTACAGATAGTGATCAAGTCTCGGCTGAACAGACCGGCCAGATTATTCACGACCGACGCATGATGGTTGCTATAAGTGCTTTGAGTTTACCTGCAGCGGTTGTTCCTGTCGGTATAGACGAAGGTCTGCCGCAAGCGGTACAGGTGATTGGCGCGCCTTTTTGTGAAATGGATTGCCTGGCTGCTGCGGAAGCGATTGAACAACAAGTAGATGCTCTGACCCCGATTAATCCGAAATCAAACTCCTAGATACTATCAACATGAAACAAAACTCTATTTTTATTGCTCTGTTTAAGTTCGCTTTTTTAATCACATTACACAGTCTTGTCGTTCATGCAGAAAACGCAGAGCAGCAGAATGATATGGGACTTGCAGAGTTTTACGGGCAAGCACCCTGGGCAAGTGTTCATCGAGATTCCCGCAATTCTGATTTTTCGCCGCTTGTTACTACAACAAAACTAAGAACGAGCTGGTCAGTTCTGGATGGTGCGGCATTAATCAATCCCGGTGTAATCGACAGCAATGGCAATCATTATGTCACAAGCGGTCGCGGACCTGGCTTCAGCCATCTGCACGCCATTGATGCTAATGGAAATTTGTTGTGGGAAAGTCCGAAGCAAAGCGATGCTTATGATCTGGACGCCCTGGCTGGATTTAATTCACCCGTTATTGATCCGGATGGTGATATATACATTGGTGACGGTAATCAGTTCTGGGCCTTCCATGCTGACGGCAAATTGAAATGGGTAAGTCCTTTACCAGACAGTGGTAATCCCTTCGTCTACCAGATTATTTCAAAACAGGGATACGTCGGCGGAATAACAGTCGATGGCAAAGTCCTGTTTTATAATCGCCATAGTGGAAAATTGGCACTACCAATATTTCGCCTGCCAAAGGGAGTGTCACCGGCAAGAGGTCCTGCCCTGCCGGGGCTATGGCAAGGCGGCTTGTTTCATGAATCTGTAATTGAATTATTTAAGCAAATAGCTTTTGGTTACAGTGTTCAGGTCGCCAATGCACCGGCGGTGCATCCTGAAACAGGTCGGGTTTTTATTACAGCATCCGGACCCAAAGATGGAGATTCACTTTCCGGTGTTCTTTATGGACTGGATATTAAAGAAAGTGGTGTTCAGATCGCCTTTGCGACAAAAATGGGTGGCGGTAGTGGTACCAGCCCGGCTTTATCTCCCGATGCCAGTATCGTCTATAGCGCCGATGGTGTTGGACAGATGCTGGCAGTGGATACCAGCACTGGCGAAGTGATTTGGGCGGCCAAAGGTGAAGGGCTCTTATCTCCGGCTATTGCCAGTGATGGCACTATTCTGACCGGCGATATATTTGCAGCACCTACAGTAGTCGCCCTGAACCCGAAAGATGGTTCTAAAAAATGGGCAAAAAGCTATGACGATTATGCGGCTTCACTTTTACCTACACTGGTGGCAATGCCACCGGAATTCCCCAGTGGTAGACCAGTCGCACGCCTGGTTAGTGTTATTTCTGCATCTGCTGATAATGTCTGGGTCGGTATGAACCTGGGCTATAACTATCATCAACCCGGCACTGGCTTGACCCTGCCTGTTCCCCACAAGACAGTGGTTTGTGCTTTGCGACCTGAAGATGGTGAACTAAGGGATTGTGTTGAAGTAAGAGACACTGTCGAGGGCATGATCAATATTGGCACCGCCGGTCGCCTGTCTGTGAGTCATACAACAATCTTTGGATCTTTCTTTTATTATGGCTTGAATAGCAAACTGGCAAAGCAATACCAAAGCCCGATGAAGCCCATCGGAGGTTTGACAGGTATGGAACCACGTTCGTATTGCCAACAACTTCAGTTGGAAGTAGATCGTGTGCTTCATCTTGATAATGAATTTAAAACGGCTTTTGTTGAAAAAAATATTGCAGGCGCAGCTAATATTGTTAGTCAAGCTGACATTCAGTTGGGGACTATGGAAGACACATTGATTCTGGCAGGCAAGCAGAATAAATTGCCGATTGAGAAAGTGAATATCCTGCGTGATGAAATTCAATTATCTTTACAGAACGTGAAAAAACTGAAAACTTCCCTGGGTACTTCTGTAGATTCAATTAATCTGGGCCTTGAGGGTTTCATTTCCCTTGCCACTTTTTGCTCCGGAAAGTAATACTACTCTGCAAGTTTATTTGAGAATGATATGAAAAATAATTTAGGCATTTTGCTCCTGCATATATTCATTACCAGTATTTTGAGTTCTCCAATTTATTCGCAATCTATTCCGCCGGTAACACCAAAAATTCATCCCGAACTAAAGAAGCACTCTGAACGCTTTGTAAAGAAGGTCTATAAAATAGCAGACAATGTCTATAGCGCAGTTGGCTGGAACGTAGCCGGTATTGTCATGATAGAAGGTGATGACGGTATTATCCTGGTAGATGCAGGCCTAAGTCCTGAAAGTAGTCGCGAAGTCATGAATGAATTTCGCAAAATCACGGACAAACCGATCGTTGCTGTTATTTACAGCCATTTCCATCATGACCATATAGTGGGTGTAAAGGGATTGATTAGTCAGCAACAGGTTGATACAGGTGAAGTGGCGATTTATGCGCACTCCAGCCTGATGCGGCTACTGGTGGATGAAAGCCAGATTCTTGGTCCAATACTTGGTGTGCGAGCGGGATACACCTTTGGTTTCTTTCTCAAAGGTGCGGATATCAAGGATATGAATTCAGGGCACGGACCACTGGCAAGAGGCGGGCCAGGCTCTTTTATTGCACCAACACATATCGTCGATGATTTACTTCGTGTAACAATAGCCGGAGTAGAGCTGGAGATCATGCATATCCCTAGCGAAGCTGACGATGAACTTGTGGTTTACCTGCCAAAAACGCGGGTACTGATTGATACTGAAGTGATCCAGGGTCCTACTTTTCCTAACATGCACACACTGCGCGGTACAAAGTTTCGTGACCCGGTACAGTGGATACGCAGTATTGATCAACTACGTCGATTACATGCGCTGCACCTGGTACCGACTCATGGGCAACCTGTATCAGGCGGGGAAAAAGTTGAAGAAGTATTACGTATGACTCGCGATGGTATTCAATATGTTCATGATCAAACTGTGCGTTATATAAACAAGGGGCTGACACCTGATGAACTTGTTGAGGAGGTAAAACTACCTCCCCATCTATTTAACTACACTCCCTATCTCCGTCAATATTATGGCACCGTCAAGCAGGCTGTAAGACAAATATATGTTGGTTATCTGGGTTGGTATGAAGGGGATCCAGTAGCGCTTAATCCCATCCCGGCAAAAGAAAAATCCAGACGCTTGATTAAATTGATGGGCGGTCGTGATTCTGTCGCTAAAGCTGCGATGACTGCTTATGGAAAAAGTGATTATCAATGGGCCGCAGAACTTGCCACACTTTTAATTCGAATTAACAATAAGGATTCACAGGCGAAGGAAATAAAGGCTGCATCCTTTCGCCAGCTTGGCTATGCAAACATGAATATTAACTGGCGCAATTGGTACTTAACTTCAGCATTGGAATTGGAAGGTAAGTTAGCGTCCGCTCTTGATTCCAAAAAGATGGCGAATATATTTACCCCACCGGATATTGTTACCGAGATGCCAGCGGCTGTTAGTATCAAGGGCTGGACAACACGTCTCAAAGCCGAAGATACACTGACAGTCTCAATGTCACTTGGGTTTATTTTTACAGATTTAAAACAGCAGTTTGCTCTAAGTATACGCCGCGGAGTTTGTCAGTTTGATGAGAGTCTGCCAGTTGATGCAAATTTGCTATTGTCATTGAATAAAACAATATTTGACCAGATACAATTGGGAAATACTGATTTTATGACAGCTATTGAAAAAGGTGATATTAAACTAAAGGGTAAAAGAGCAGAACTAAAACGCTTTCTCGGATATTTTGAAGAAGTTGGAACAAGTCCCATTTCATTAACAGTACATTAGGCGAAATATTTCAATGTTAAGACTAATTAGCTTAAATCAGATCACAGCATTACCAGTCCTGGTACTTTACTATCTGCTTCTCTGCTCAAATACTTATGCCAGTGAGAAACAGGCTCCAAACATTCTATTCATTCTTACTGATAATCAGGCCGCTACCCTGCTGGGTACCTACGGTAATCCGGATATTAAGACCCCGCATATTGATCGCCTCGCCAAAGAAGGTATTCAGTTTAACAGCCACTTCGCCGTCAACAGTTTATGTTCTCCGACCAGGGCAACTTTAATGACAGGTTTAATGCCATCACAACACGGTATTCATAGCTGGCTTGACGATGAGCTACTGGATACCTGGCCAAAGACCTGGTCTGCGGTAGCAGAATTTCGAACTTTGCCTTTGACCTTGAAAAATCGTGGCTTCCAGACAGCATTAATTGGAAAATGGCATCTTGGTCAACCCTGGCAAGCCTCTATTGGTTATGAACACTGGATCACGTTTACCGATGGACACACCATTGATTTCTGGGATAACACGGTAATTGAAAACGAAAAGACTTATAAAGTGACCGGCAGGCATATTGTTGATTTCTTTACT
>JABHFC010000172.1 GCA_018676275.1 Gammaproteobacteria bacterium
AAATAATAAATTAGCAACAGTCACATAGGTTTCATCTGCACCACCTGCACCGGATAAACCCTTATAAACTTCCACTCCTCTTAAGGAACCACCCCAACGCTCTTTCACGGTAGCCATATGATTTTGAAGATAGTAATCATAATCAAAATTACCGCCTTCCTGCTTTGGGTACATCACACTTACTCTAATCATTTCAATTCTCCTTATGTAAATTACAAATTTTTTGCCACAAGATAACCGGAGCCACCGCCCAGACCAGGCCCGGGGTGAGTTGAGGCGCCGATATGATACAGGTTCTTCAACGGTGTTTGATGATTTTTCAATGCTCGCAAAGGTCGCCAAAGAAAATATTGATCCAGGCTGCATTCTCCACCGTAGGGATCACCCCCCACCAGATTAATATTAATTGATTCCAGATCAGCCGGTGATAATACAGTTCGGGCAATAATATTCTGTTTCAAATTGGGGATATGTTCAGCTATACGATCAATTATTCGATCTGCGTAAGCTTCCCGTACTTCCTCTGTCCAGCTACCATCAGCCGGGATTGGGATTTCACCTGCAGCATCACCGAGAATATGTTGTGGTAATTCCTGTAGTTGAATCCAGAGCAGACCCTTACCCTCAGGTACGCGACTTGGATCCAGTGCCGCAGGTTGACCAACGACAACGGTGCCCTTCGCCGGTAATAATCCTCTATCCGCTTCATTCATTGCACATGACACTCCATCCAAACCGGGTGTCAGATGGGTGATGGCTACATTGTTCAAATCAGAGTTATTCCATGCAACAGGAGCATCGAGAGCAAGATGGATCTGCATGTCTGCGTGACCATGACGAAATGAATGAGTTTGTTTTGCAACCGGTGCAGGGACATCTTCAGGATCCAGCAGTCTTTCGTATAATTGACCAGGTGTCATACTACAAATGATATTTTTATTACTTAGATATTCTTTACCATCGACAGTAGCCACTCCTATTGCCTTACCATTTTCACTAAGCACACGTTCAACATCAGCATTCACTGTTATTTCGCCACCATAAGACTTAATTAATTGTTCGAATGCCTCCACCAATTTATAACTTCCACCCTTGACTACAGGACTACCCACCATTTCCAGAGTAAAAGCTATCACCCGTGCCATTTGACCAGATGTCGGTGCGTCGGGACCTATGCCGGTGTGTGCCGGCCATGTCGCAAGGCAGGCCGCATTAACATTTGAATCAAACGTTTTGTTTAACCAGCTTCGGCAGGTTTCCAGAGAGTAAGCAAAATAGGAACTCAGAAAAAGCGGACCGCGTTTAAACAGGGCAGACAAAAAGACTTTAAGTGTAGACCAGGTCCATAGTTCATTACCCAGTAGTGTAAAAGTAAGATCGAGTGACTGCTCCAGCTCACTCATCGCGCCCTGATAACGATCTCCATCACCATTCGCAAGCTGATTCATTCGCTTGACGTTTTCTTCCCTGGACATTTTTAATATGCTTGTTCGCCCATCCGGTAAAACAACGGCTGTTGGACTGTCCGTATTGCAGTACTCAAGTCCAAATGCCTCCAGATCTTCTTTTAATTCAGCATATCCGGGGGAAGTGACAAATAATGGATGCCAACTGGACAATACATCATGAATAAAACCGGGGACTGTAATCTCTTCGGTACGTATACATCCACCAGGACGATCATTTCGTTCCAGTAACAGAACCTTGTCACCTCGTTTAGCTAATAGTGAAGCGCAAACAAGAGAATTAATACCACTACCAACAATAATATGATCGTATTTATTCATTTTTCTGAATTTTTTTTGCTGGAAAAAACGGAAATCTCATTAAACTCAGTTACAGAAATCAAGAGTAACATGTTTAAACGGAACATGAATTACACGATAGTCCTGAAGGCTGATTTTGCCGACTGTTTTTAGTTGACCCTTTGCGGGCCAACAATACTGCAATAGAGGTAAAAAAACACGAAATCCCCCGGCTAACACCGGAGGATTTAAACAGCTAATTACAGAACCTGGTCAAAATCCGTTTGAACACCCGTGATTTTTATTCCGGAGTGAGCCTTGTAGGTCTTGTTGATATGTATCAAGGCACTGGTCAATGCTTCTGAAGCTGCAGAGTTTGCCAACTTGCCG
>JABHFC010000173.1 GCA_018676275.1 Gammaproteobacteria bacterium
ATCTTTCATCGCTTCTTCTTCAATGATTCTAAATACAGCCAAAGATAAGGAGTCCGTTCCGCGAATAGTACCTTGACCATCACACTGGGGACATGGAATGTGACTTGATTCATCCAAAGAAGGACGTAATCGTTGACGTGACATTTCCAGTAAACCAAAGCGGGAAATACGACCTATCTGCACTCTGGCACGATCAATACGCAGGGCATCCTTTAATCGGTTCTCAACCTCTCTTTGATTACGAGTATTCATCATGTCGATGAAATCAATTACAACCAAACCGCCCAGATCGCGTAGCCTTAACTGGCGGGCAACTTCATCAGCTGCTTCTAAATTGGTATTTAATGCAGTCTGCTCGATATCCTGACCACCGGTCGATCGGGCTGAATTTATATCTATTGAAGTCAGAGCTTCTGTCGGGTCTATTATTAATGCCCCACCTGAAGGTAGAGTAACTTCTCGAGAGAAGGCGGTCTCAATCTGTCCTTCAATTTGATAACGATTAAATAG
This sequence comes from Gammaproteobacteria bacterium, assembly GCA_018676275.1. Lineage (GTDB taxonomy): Bacteria > Pseudomonadota > Gammaproteobacteria > Eutrophobiales > Eutrophobiaceae > WLWS01. The sequence goes on from JABHFC010000173.1 coordinate 511, forward strand.
TGAGTCGTTTTCTTTATAAAGTTTCAGCTTACTGAGGTTCTGTGGCATGACCTGCTGCATAAACTCGCGAGCGCGATCAAACACGTCAGTATCATCAATCCAGATTTCTGCAATATCTACACGCAAGTAGTCTCTTATTGCGCGTATGATAACTTCGCTTTCTTTGTAAATAAGAAATGGGGCGCTACGATCTTTTGCAGCTTCACTTATGGCGGTCCAGAGACTAATCAGGTAGTCCATATCCCATTGCAGCTCTTCAGAGCTCTTTCCAACCCCGGCTGTACGCAGAATCAGGCCCATGCCCTGAGGAACGGTAAGGCCACTCATAGCTTCTCTTGCTTCAGCCCTGTCACTTCCTTCAATCTGCCTGGAAACACCACCAGCACGCGGGTTATTAGGCATCAGTACGAGATATCGACCAGCCAGGCTGATAAAGGTGGTTAGTGCCGCACCTTTATTACCACGTTCTTCCTTTTCGACTTGAATATTATATTCCTGACCAACTTCGAGCTCGTCTTTGATAATAACTTTTCCGTCACCACTTCCATTTTTGAATAAAGTGCGGGCAATTTCTTTGAAAGGTAAAAATCCATGGCGCTCTGACCCATAGTCAACAAAGGCAGCTTCAAGACTAGGTTCAATCCTGACAATACGGCATTTATAGATATTGGATTTTTTTTGTTCACGACGACTTGACTCGATGTCAAGGTCATAAAGGCGTTGGCCATCCACAAGGGCGACCCGCAACTCCTCAGGCTGAGTTGCGTTAATCAGCATTCTTTTCATTGTACAGTGTCCTTAATCTTGCGCTCTACCACCAGCTACGGTCACATGTCCGCTACTTATAGCGGATTCCTCTATGTGTTGCTCAGTGGGAGCCCAGTTGGCTGCGTATTGTTTTATTTCAATATGCAGCTGTTTAACCTTTATCTCCTGTCGTGCTGAATATGTCTGTCCGGGAGAACGCTGTTAGTTCATTAACAGTCAGTTATAATCCCGCGTGCACGATTAGGAGCTCAATTTCTGCGGTGTCGTTATCCAAGGACATACTACTGGAGCGGAGGAGTGGTGGAGGCTACAAATGGTTAAAATAAGACATTAAGCCATCCACACCACTTTTGATTGCCAACTCTGCTCTACAGGGGTATGTAATCATATACGACTAACCTGCAGCTACTTATTGGTCTACTCGACCAATAGGAGCTCGATAATATAGCAACATTACCATTTATCGCAATGCTCAAATTAATATATGTCACGGATTCAAAATAAAAAAAGCTCGGTCCAGCTAATTACTATCGATTCTGATGATGACACCAGGCGGATCGATAATTTCCTCATGAGCAAGCTAAAGGGAGTGCCAAAATCCCGGATTTATCAAATGATCAGGAAAGGTGAAGTCAGGGTGAACAAGGGCAGAATAAAGCAAAGCTATCGATTACGCCTGGAGGATGTGGTTCGCATACCTCCTGTTTCAATTGCCACCACGATAGATCAAGGCAAGCCTCCTGCCTATATGCTGGAAATGGTGAGATCAGCGTTTTTATTCGAAGATGATGACCTTATTGCTTTAAACAAACCCTCCGGCATAGTCGTTCACAGTGGCAGCGGGCGTAGTTTTGGAATTATTGAAATTCTACGTTATCTACGGCCGGAACAAACAAATTTACAGTTAATACACAGAATAGATCAGGAGACTTCAGGCTGTCTGCTTTTAAGTAAGACAGGACAGGGACTGAGAGACTTGCATAAAGCTTTACGTAGTAAGCAGGTGGAGAAAAAGTATATTGCGTTATTGAAGGGGGATATCGGTAAACAGGAGTTAAAAGTGGATGTTCCACTCGGTAAAAACATCATGCTGTCAGGAGAGAGACTGGTGCAGGTCGATAAAGATGGCAAAGTGGCGCAGTCCAGTTTTAAACGTCTACGGCGTTTTCAAGATACTTGTCTGGTTAATGTCAGAATTGAAACCGGTAGAACTCACCAAATAAGAGTGCATTCCAGGCATATCGGCCACCCGGTTGCAGGAGATGACAAATATGGCGATCGTGATCTGAACAAGATTTTGCGCCGATCGGGTCTGAAACGTATGTTTTTACACGCAGCGCAGCTTGAATTACCCGATTACGGCAGGGAAGGATTGAGTATTAATGCTCCATTGACAGCTAATCTACAGGAGTTTCTGGATTCCCATGGGTAATAGTATGAAAACAGAAAAGCTGTTCCAACTGCTGATATTTGACTGGGATGGCACTGTTGCCGATTCCTTACACCACATCATCCACGCGGTGCGTTTTGCCGCAGATAAAATGGAATTACCGGAAAAGAACGATACTGAAATCAAAAATATTATCGGTCTCGGGCTTGGCGAAGCAATGG
>JABHFC010000174.1 GCA_018676275.1 Gammaproteobacteria bacterium
TCATATGGTGAACCCGGCTAAATTGTGGCAAGGAGCCCTGGCAGTTTATGGTGAGCAGGCAATGCAAAGTATGTACGGCGAAATCATACCTGTAGACGAAGATCGAACCCTCGTAGTTGAGGATGGAAGTACACTGGATCTGAATGGCAGATCCTTACTATTTATAGATACCCCCGGGCATGCAAGACATCATTACTCAGTTTTTGATGATCAAACCAGGGGATTTTTTACCGGCGATACTTTTGGTATGGCATATCAGGAGCTATCATCTTCACACTTACCTTACATTATGCCGACGACGACGCCAGTTCAGTTTGACCCGGAAGCCTGGTATCAAACCTTGCAACGCTATCTGGAGTATAAACCAGAGCGTATGTTTCTGACCCATTACGGCATGGTTGAAGAAGTGGAATCATTGGCAGCAGATCTGCAGAGAAGGATCGAGTGCTACGTGCAAATTGCTGAATCCTGCAGGGGCAGCAATAATCGAACTGAACTAATGAAGTCAAAAATAGCAGAATCAACTTTTTCCGAGTTACGAAAACTAAATTGCCCATTACCTATTCCAGCCTGTAAGGGGCTGTTAGCCATGGATATTGAATTAAATGTTCAGGGTCTGGAAATTTGGCTGGACAATAAAGAGGGCGGCTAGGACTCAAATCGCTCTTCCCCTCGCTACGAACACCTAAGTCCGACAGACTCCTGGTGAGGCTATTTTAACGATTTGCACAAACTAAAACTTTTCACGCCATTTTATTGCACTTAACTTTACCTGGTTTTCATTTATGGTGAGTAGCTCGCGAGATTTCAGTAATTGTTTGCCTGCGACCCAAACATCACTGACCTGATTTCGATTAGCGCTGTAAACAATCTGGGATACCGGATCATGTAAAGGCTGAGATTCCAGTTCACTCAAGTCAATGGCGATTAAGTCTGCCTGTTTACCTTTACGAATAGAGCCAATCATATCCTGCAGACCCAGTGCTTTGGCAGCATTAATGGTGGACATTTCCAAAGCAGTAAAGGCTTTTACTGCGCCACAATCATTGGCTACTCCTTTGCCGAGTAATGCTGCTCTGTGCATTTCACCAATCATATCCAGATCGTTATTACTTGCAGCACCGTCTGTGCCCAGCGCAACATTTATTCCATTTGCCTGTAATTTGCCCACCGGACAAAAACCGCTAGCCAGTTTCAGGTTTGACTCAGGACAATGAACCACGTTGACTCCATAATGAGCGATCAAATCTATTTCAGCCGGTTCAAGCTGTGTCATATGTACCGCCAGTAAACGAGGGCTAAGTAAGCCTAATTCATCGAGTCTTTGCAGGGGGCGTTTGCCGTATTGTTCAAGACTTTGATTTATCTCATCCGTAGTTTCGTGTACATGCATATGAATGGGAATATCCATTTCTTCTGCAAGGGTATTAATTTGACGAAGAGATTGTTCAGAAACTACATAGGGTGAGTGTGGTGCAAATGCTGTTTTTACGAGTGGAGTATTACGAAATTTATGATGAACCTGACCTGCTTTGAGTAAATATTCATCAGCATCTCTGGCCCACGCCGAAGGAAAGTCTATGATGATGAGACCAATCACAGAACGGATGCCTGCATCAGAGGCGACCGTAGCTGCAACATCTGGAAAAAAATACATATCGGCAAAACAGGTTGTACCTGAGCGGATCATTTCAGCCACAGCTAGTCGGGTACCGTCTTCCACAAATTCCTGAGATACCAATTTTTGTTCTGCGGGCCAGATGTGATCGTTCAACCATTCCATCAGGGGGAGGTCATCTGCCATACCTCTAAACAAGCTCATTGCAGCATGGGTATGGGCATTGATTAATCCCGGAATAATGACGTGATCGTCCAACTGATATTGCTTTGCTGGTCTGAATTTTAATTTAGCCTTTTCGTTAGGGAGAATTCCTGCGATCTTTCCATCTTTGATGGCGATGCTTTGATTCTCAAGAACCTTGTTTGCTGGTTCTACCGGTATAACCCAGCGCGCACTAATCAATGTATCAACGTTCAAATAAATCACCTCTAATTTCGGACATTTGTTATATCCTGAGTTGGCGTACATTGTACGCAATTACGTCCATATAATTCAGTATCAAACGGTGTTCATCAGGAGTTCGATAAACTGGAGATTTACTATTTATTAAAAGAAAAGGATTGTCTTCCAGAGGGACGAATTATGTTCAAGAGGATGATGATATTGTCAAGGAAAATTGATGGCAGGAGTTAAATTTAAAGTTACATAAGTGTATGGAGAATCAGGAAAATATGATACAATGCGCGGCTTCGTAATAACCATAAAATAACAAACAACAAGGACACTTTGTCTCCTTGAAGTACCAGAGAGTTGTATGCCTGATTCAGAAATAGTCGGTTCAGTTTTTCCAGTCAATATCGAAGACGAAATGCGCCAATCCTATATGGATTACGCCATGAGTGTGATCGTGGGGCGAGCCTTACCAGATGTTCGAGATGGTCTGAAACCCGTACATAGACGCGTGCTTTACGCCATGAATGTGATGGGTAATGCCTATAACAAACCTTACAAAAAATCCGCCCGCGTAGTCGGTGACGTCATTGGTAAGTACCATCCCCATGGGGACTCAGCCGTTTATGACACCATTGTGCGTATGGCTCAGCCTTTCTCATTGCGCTATGTTCTGGTCGACGGTCAGGGCAACTTTGGCTCGGTTGATGGTGACGCTCCGGCCGCCATGCGCTATACCGAAGTTCGAATGTCGAGAATTGCCCATGAATTACTCGAAGATCTGGACAAAGAGACAGTAAAATTTGTCGAGAACTATGATGGTTCCGAACACGAGCCGGTTGTCTTACCTACCCGCATACCAAATTTATTGATAAACGGTTCCAGCGGTATTGCTGTTGGTATGGCAACCAACATACCGCCACATAATCTGACGGAAGTCGTCGGTGCCTGTATTGCACTAGTGGATAATTCTGAACTTGAAGTAGCTGAGTTGATGCAACATATCCCCGGGCCTGATTTTCCCACGGGCGGAATAATTAATGGTTCACGTGGTATTCACGAAGCTTATCGAACCGGGCGAGGACGAATTCGGGTACGTGGTCGTGTTCACATTGAAACGGATGAAAAAACCGGACAGGAGACTTTGATTGTCTCCGAGTTGCCCTACCAGGTAAATAAGGCTCGTTTGCTGGAAAAGATCGCTGAGCTGGTCAAGGATAAGAAATTGACTGGTATAAGAGAACTTCGTGATGAGTCTGACAAAGACGGTATGCGCATGGTTATCGAGTTACGCCGGGGTGAGGTTGCCGATGTCATCATCAATAATCTCTATCAGCAGACGCAGTTACAAAATGTCTTTGGCATTAATATAGTAGCTTTGGTTGGTGGACAGCCGCGGATATTAAAGCTTAAAGACATGCTGGAAGCATTTATCCAGCATCGTCGTGAAGTCGTAACCCGTCGCACCGTATTTGATCTGCGCAAGGCCAGAGGCAGGGCTCATATTCTGGAAGGATTAGCTGTCGCACTTGCAAACATTGACCCTATTATTGCCATGATCAAGGCTTCACCGACTCCTGGCGAAGCAAAGCAAAAGTTACTTGGCCAGCACTGGCAACCCGGTGTAGTGGTGGACATGCTCAAGCGAGCGGGAGCAGATGCTTCGCGTCCTGATGATTTATTATCAACACTCGGGTTTATTGATGGCAATTACTATCTATCCGAAATTCAGGCACAGGCAATTCTGGATTTGCGTCTGCAAAAACTGACAGGTCTTGAGCAAGATAAAATCCTCACAGAGTATGAAGAAATTTTGCTTAAGATAATGGACTTGCTGGATATACTCGCAAGGCCGGAACGTCTAATGCAGGAAATCAGGGGCGAACTTGTTGCAATTCTTGAACAATATGGTGATGAGCGTCGTACTGAAATTGTTGAGTCTGAAGAAGATCTCAGCATGGAAGATTTGATCACCGAAGAAGATGTTGTGGTTACCTTGTCGCACGCAGGTTATGCCAAATCCCAGTCTATCGACACCTATCGCTCACAACGACGTGGTGGTAAAGGGAAGTCAGCAACGAATATGAAAGATGAAGATTTCATCGATAAATTATTCATCGCCAGTACTCATGACACGCTACTTTGTTTTTCCAGTAGAGGTCGATTGTACTGGATGAAAGTCTACCAGTTACCCCAGGCAAGTCGTGCTGCCCGCGGTAAGCCCATAGTCAATCTTTTACCTCTTGTCGAAGGCGAGCGAATTAATGCAATTATGCCGATACGAGAATTTAGCGAAGATAAATTTGTATTTATGGCGACTGCTGATGGCACGGTAAAGAAAACAGCATTAAAGGATTTCTCACGTCCTCGGCCAAGCGGCATTATCGCAGTAGATTTGGTTGATGGTAATCAATTAATTGGAGTAGAACTAACCGATGGCGAACAGGATGCCATGTTATTTAGCGACGCTGGTAAGGTAATTCGATTCAGCGAATCACAGGTCAGGGTAATGGGTCGTACAGCACGTGGTGTACGTGGAATTCGATTGACGAAGGACCAAAAAGTAATTTCTCTGATTATTGTCGAAGCCGACACTAAAGTATTAACGGCGACTGAAAATGGCTTCGGAAAACGGACAGCTATCGAAGATTACCCAGTACAGGCACGCGGCGGGCAGGGCGTTATTGCGATACAGACCGATGATCGTAATGGCAAAGCCGTAGGTGCGGTGATGGTAAACGAAGATGATGAAATCATGCTGATCAGTAATCAAGGCACCTTGATACGCACTCCGGTTAAACAGGTTTCCGTTGTTGGTCGAAATACAAAAGGTGTCACCCTTGTTTCTTTGAGTGGTGAAGAAAAACTGGCAAGTCTTGAAAGAATAATTGAGTACAAAGAAGATGAACAGCAAAGTAGCTGAGTTGGCTGAGATGACAGCAACACAGACAGTTTATAATTTTGGTGCAGGACCTGCCATGTTACCAGCAGCGGTGATGAAGCAAGCTCAGGAAGAATTACTGGATTGGCACGGCACTGGGATATCGGTGATTGAAATGAGTCATCGCAGCAAACAGTTTGCATCCATCGTGGAAGAATCTGAGGCCGATTTACGTGAGTTGCTGAATGTGCCTGAAACTCATCGTGTACTGTTTTTGCAGGGAGGTGCGAGCAGTCAATTTGCCATGGTGCCTATGAACTTGCTGGGTGATAAAACCGCTGATTATATTCATACAGGCATCTGGTCTGGAAAAGCAATAAAAGAAGCACATAAATTCGGTAATATTAATGTTGCGGCAAGTTCGGAAAACGACAAATTTTTAAGCATTCCGGAAAGAGCTGACTGGAAGCTAAGTGATAATGCTGCATACGTTTATTACACTGACAATGAAACTATTGGTGGGCTGGAGTTTTCGAATTTACCAGATGTGGGTGAGGTTCCTCTTGTTAGTGATATGACGTCTAATTTTCTGTCACGACCGGTTGATATATCGAAATTTGGTGTCGTGATTGCCGGCGCACAAAAGAATATTGGTCCAGCGGGTCTGGTTATCGTAATTGTACGAGAAGACCTCATAGGTGACGCAGGACCAACTGTTCCCAGTCTTTATGATTATGCAATACAAAGTAAGGAAAACTCACTCTATAACACACCGCCAACTTTCACCTGGTATATGGCGGGACTGGTATTTAAATGGGTGAAAGCGCAGGGTGGTATTGCGGCCATGCAAAAAAACAGTATCAGTCGCTCCGCTAAGATGTATGACGCCATAGATAGTAGTGATTTTTATGCTAACCCGGTAACACCTGGCTTTCGTTCACGTATGAACATACCTTTTACTCTGCGTGACGATACCCTGAACGACACGTTTCTCAATGAAGCACGAGATATTGGCATGGTTGAGTTAAAAGGTCATCGCAGTGTTGGCGGAATGCGAGCCAGTCTTTATAACGCAATGCCTGATGAGGGTGTTAATGTATTGCTGGGTTTTATGCAGGACTTTGCTCGTCGCTATGGCTAGCGTGTTCTTTTTACCAGCGTGGGTTTAAGCGTTTGTAATATTTGAGTGCGAAATTTATGGAAAGTCTTATGAAGATTTTCTTATTTACCAGACACTGCTTTTCCGTTCACTTTTTGATTTATAGTTTTCTATGGAAAATAAATCCGATTTAGAAGGTATTCGTTTGCGCATCGATGCTATCGATGAGCAATTATTGACTTTAATTAGTGAACGAGCAGCCCTGGCGACTGATGTTGCCAAGCTAAAGAAGGGTGAGTCAGCTGACACCGTCTTTTATCGTCCCGAACGCGAAGCACAAGTCTTACGTAAAATTATCGCAAACAACAAAGGTCCCATCGCAGATGAGGAGATGGCGCGTCTCTTTCGTGAGTTTATGTCTGCGTGTCTGGCGTTGGAACAGCATTTAAATGTGGCTTACCTTGGTCCAGAGGCAACCTTTACCCAGTCAGCTGCATTAAAGCACTTTGGTCACTCTGTTATAACGAAGGCACAAATCAGTATCGCTGAAGTGTTTCGTGAAGTTGAATCGGGTGCCTGCCATTATGGTGTTGTACCGATAGAAAATTCCATTGAAGGTGCAGTAAATTACACGCTGGATTTACTGGTAAACTCAAGCTTGAAAATTTGTGGTGAAGTGCACTTACGAATTCATCACAACCTGATGACCAAAGCAAAAGAATTACAAGGCATAGAACGTGTTTATTCACACCAGCAATCACTTGCTCAATGTCGTTCCTGGCTGGAAAATAATCTTCCCGGAGCGGAAAGAATTGCAGTTAGCAGCAATGCCGAAGCGGCAAAGCGTGCACTGGATGATGAAGCTGCATCAGCGATAGCCGGTGAGGTAGCAGCTGAACGTTATCAATTACCCATCCTGGCCGTTAATATTGAAGATGAACCTGACAACACCACCCGTTTCCTTGTTTTGGGAAGGAATAATACTCAATCCAGCGGTAACGATAAGACCTCTATACTATTTGCTAATAGTAATGAACCTGGTGCATTACAAAAATCTCTTGCCTGCATTTCAGATAACAATGTAAATATGAGCAGAATTGAGTCCAGACCATCTCGTCAGGGCATGTGGGAGTATGTCTTTTTCGTTGATATCGATGGGCATGCTGATGATGAGATTATTGCGACTGTCCTGCAGCAATTAGATCAGCATGCGAAAATGATGAAAGTATTGGGATCCTATCCCTGTGCTGTTATTTAGATATTGTTGTTTCATTATTTCTCTCAAGTTGATTTCTTATGAAAATTAATCGTTTGGTTATCCTTGGTGTTGGATTAATAGGAGGTTCTCTGGCACAGGCACTGAGACGCGCTGACATGTGTAATAGTATTGTTGGCTATGGACGCAATGAGGCTAATCTGAATAAAGCTATTGAACTTGGTGTTATAGATGAATATTTCTTAAGTGCAAAGGACGCTGTTCAAGATGCCGATGTTATTGTCCTGGCCACGCCTCTAGCGACAAACAGGGCTTTGTTTCAGGAAATAACGCCGGTGCTTAAGCAAGATGCTGTGATTACTGATGTAGGTAGCGCAAAAGCCTGTGTTATTAAGGATGCCAGAGCCAGTCTGGGTGAACATTTTTCTCGCTTTGTCCCGGGTCATCCTATTGCAGGTAAAGAAAAAAGTGGCGTGGAAGCAGCTTCTGCTAATTTATTTGAAAAACATGTTGTTATCCTGACACCGTTGCCGGAAACATCTGTTCATGCAATTGCACAAGTGACTCAGCTATGGGAAGCCGCATGTGCTGAAGTAATTACATTAAAGGTTGAACATCATGACGAAGTTCTTGCCGCAACCAGCCACTTACCGCATCTACTTGCGTATGCTTTAGTTGATTGTCTGGCGAAAATGCAGGAGCGAGAAGAAATTTTTCGTTTTGCTGCAGGTGGTTTTATCGACTTCACTCGTATAGCTTCAAGCAATCCTCAAATGTGGCATGACATCTGTTTTTCCAACAGAAAAAGTTTACTCAGTGTTCTGGATAAATTTGATAATCACATTAATGAGATCAGAACGGCAATAGAAAGTGATAACAGTGAAAAAATATTACAGATTTTTTCAAGCGCTAAAAATGCCCGGGATAAATTAATTGCTGAAAGGCAACAACTTAACAGCGCTGATTCAGAAAAGCAGATCTAGTCACAGGTTGTCAGCAGGGTCATGAGAGAAAATAGTCGAGTGGATTTCACAATAAGTACTGGCGTAGCCCTAAAGGGTACTTTACGAGTGCCAGGTGATAAATCTATATCTCATCGAGCCTTGATGCTTGGTGCTATTGCAAAGGGAAGTACACGGATCGAAGGTTTTCTTAATGGTGAAGACACTATCGCTACCATGAATGCATTACGCTCAATGGGAGTAGTAATTGAGCAATTAGAAGATAACGTGGTTGTTATCGAAGGTGTGGGGTTAGATGGATTGTCAGCGCCAACAGAAGCCTTGAATTTGGGTAATTCAGGTACCTCGGTACGTTTATTTGCAGGATTGCTGGCGGGCCAAGCTTTCGATACCGAGTTGATCGGAGATGAGTCCTTAATGCAACGGCCGATGAGACGTATTACTGAGCCATTACAGCAAATGGGAGCTGAGATCAGTTGTAGTGAGACTGGCACATTGCCTATAAGGATTCGAGGCAAAGCTAATTTGAAAGCAATGACCTACACCATGCCTGTCGCTAGCGCGCAGTTAAAATCGGCGATATTGCTGGCTGGTTTGTACGCGCCAGGAAAGACTTGCGTGATCGAGCCAGCTACAACGCGAGACCACAGCGAGCGGATGTTATCTCTGTTCGGTTGTCGACTGGAAAAAAATCAAAAACAGATTTGTTTAAGCTCGGAAAAATTACAGGGCCAGGACGTTTATGTTCCGGCGGATATCTCTTCAGCTGCCTTTTTTATGGTTGCTGCATCAATTGTACCGGGTTCTGAACTCATTCTAGAGGGTGTGGGCATAAATCCAACCCGACACGCTGTCATAGAGATATTGCGACTCATGGGTGCAAATATTGAACTCGAAGATGAGAGAGAATTGTCTGGCGAACCGATTGCTAATATCCGTATACAGCATAGTCAATTGTATGGGATAGAAATTCCACTCCATCTTGTGTCCATCGCCATTGATGAACTCCCAATACTGATGATCGCCGCGGCTAATGCAGAGGGAGAAACTATTCTGGCTGGCGCAAAAGAACTACGTGTTAAGGAGAGCGATCGTATTGCTGCCATGTGCAAAGGTCTTGAAATATTAGGTATCGAAACAGAAGAATTTGAGGATGGTATGCGTGTTAGAGGAGGTAAATTAGCGGGTGGCAGGGTCGATAGTTACACGGACCATCGTATTGCGATGGCGTTTTCTATTGCGGCTTTGGCAGCAAGTGACAATGTAACTGTAATGGATTGTGCCAACGTAAACACCTCATTTCCAGGGTTTGTAGACAGCCTGGCCTCATTAAATATATCCATTACGACAGAGACACATAGTGAGTAAGGTGCCAGTTATTACTGTGGATGGTCCCAGCGGGACTGGCAAAGGGACGATCTGTGGATTATTAGCGGAAAAATTAAATTGGCACTTGCTTGATAGTGGAGCCCTCTACCGTGTTGTCGCACTGGCAGCAGAGCAACAGTCCTTGAGTATGGATGACGAAGCGGCTTTGGCGAGGCTTGCAGCCACTTTAGATCTTAAATTTGAAAATAAAGGAATTGGCCAGGATATAGTCGTTATTTATGAAGATAAGGACATAACTCAGGCCATACGTACTGAAAAATGTGGCAATGCCGCGTCTCTTGTAGCCGCCCTGGCAACAGTGCGGGAATCCCTGCTTAATCGTCAGCGAGAATTCCGTCAGCTCCCAGGTTTAATCGCTGATGGCCGCGATATGGGCACGATAGTTTTCCCCGATGCCGAACTAAAAGTTTTCCTGACAGCAAGTCCCGCTGAAAGAGCCGAAAGGAGATATAAACAGTTGATAGGAAAAGGAATTAGTGTTAATCTCCGCGACCTTTCGGCAGACATAGCCGAGAGGGACAAGAGGGACAAAGAGCGTCTTGTCTCACCATTGATACCTGCTGAGGATGCCATAGTCATTGATACCACCAAGAGTGATATTGAAGCGGTAAACAAGCAAATATTATCTTTGGTGGGTAAAAGGTTTACAGACCTGGCGACATTTGTCTAATAAATTCACTAACTAGTACAGGTTACACAATTGCCCTTTCCCCATGGATTGAGGTAGACAGGAAAATACTTTTCATGAACGAGTCTTTTGCAGAATTATTTGAGCAGAGCCAAATCGAGGCCAAAATGCGGCCGGGAACCATCATTAGCGCGATGGTAGTCGACATCAATCAGGACACTGTCATTGTCAATGCAGGTCTGAAATCCGAAGGGTTAATACCCATTGATCAATTTCATGATGAAAACGGAGAGATTGAAGTTAGTGTCGGCGATGCTGTAGACGTCGCTCTGGATGCAGTAGAAGACGGATTTGGTGAAACTCGCCTGTCTAGACAAAAAGCCAAGAGCTTAATGGCATGGACCACTCTGGAAAAGGCACATGAAGCTAATGAAACAGTGATTGGTGTGATCACTGAGAGGGTGAAAGGCGGTTTTACAGTCGAGGTTCAGAATGTAAGGGCGTTTTTGCCTGGCTCCCTCGTCGATGTTCGTCCTGTGCGTGATACCACTTATCTTGAAGGCAAACCACTTGAGTTCAAGGTAATCAAGATAGATCAGCGTCGAAGTAATGTCGTAGTTTCCCGTCGCGCAGTTGTAGAAAGCGAAAATACCGCGGAACGTAATGCATTGCTTGATAATTTAACCGAAGGTGTCAATGTCAAGGGTGTCGTGAAAAACCTGACAGATTATGGTGCTTTCCTGGATTTGGGTGGCATCGATGGCTTGTTGCATATTACCGACATGGCCTGGAAGCGAGTTAAAGATCCAAGTGAAATAGTTAATATCGGTGATGAGATTGAAGTCAAGGTTCTGAAATTTGATCGAGAACGTAATCGAGTTTCACTGGGCTTGAAACAGATGGGTGATGATCCGTGGTCAGATCTGACCAGGCGTTATCCAGAAGGTGCGAGATTGCGTGGAAAGATCACTAATTTGGCAGATTATGGCTGTTTTGTTGAGCTGGAAGAAGGTGTTGAAGGCCTGGTACATGTGTCCGAAATGGACTGGACCAACAAGAATGTACATCCTTCAAAATTAGTACATATTGGCGAAGAAGTGGATGTGGTCATTCTCGATATCGATCAGGAGCGCCGCCGAATTTCCCTGGGTATGAAGCAGTGTCAGGCTAATCCATGGGAACAATTTGCCGTATTGCACAATAAGAGTGATAGAGTCACTGGTGTGATTAAGTCTATTACTGATTTCGGTATTTTCATTGGTCTGGAAGGGGGTATCGATGGTCTGATTCATCTGTCAGACGTGTCCTGGACTGACGAAAGCGAAGATGTCATACATAAGTACAAAAAGGGCGAAGAGATAGAAACAGTCGTGCTGGCAGTGGATGCTGAGCGTGAACGCATTTCATTAGGCATAAAACAGTTGGAAAAAGATCCTTTTTCAAGTTATGTTGCTGAAAACGCTAAAGGAAGTATAGTAAACAGTAAGATTATTTCTGTTGAACAGGGCGGTATTACGGTCGAATTGACAGAGGGTGTGGAAGGCACAATGCGAGCCTCAGAACTTTCAATAGACAAGAAAGTTGAAGATGCCAGAAATGTTGTGAAAGAAGGCGAAGAACTTGAAGTCAAAATAACCGCCGTAGATAGGAAAAAGCGCACAATTGCTGTGTCTGTGAGGGCAAAAGAGTCTGATGATGAGTCTGCAGCAGTAAGGGAGTATGCACCTGATTCCGGTAGTGGTGCGAAATTGGGAGACTTGCTGAAAGAGCATCTGGATAATAATTGATAAGAATCAAGATAATAGGGAGGGATTTCGATACCATCCAGGTAGTTTGTAAAGGCACAGTTGATTTTGTTGAATAATAAGCTGTTCTGATCCAGGGTAATCGAGAGAATAATAACGATGACTAAATCCGAGCTAATCGAATCTCTAGCCAGACGTCAATCTCAACTGGCCTATAAAGATGTGGAATTGGCGGTAAAGACCGTACTTGAACACATGGCCAATACACTATCCAATGGTGAGCGTATTGAGATAAGGGGATTTGGCAGTTTCTCTCTACATTATCGCCCACCTCGTGTAGGTAGGAATCCAAAATCAGGTGAGCCGGTATCATTACCAGCCAAGTATGTGCCCCATTTCAAGCCGGGCAAGCAGCTTCGTGAGCGAGTGGATGGTATGGAAAATGAGATAATTGAGAGTCACGATACAGAAGAAGATACTCTCTAGCCTTCAGAAAATACCTTGTTTTTGAGTCTATGCGTTTGTGCTCGGACGCGTGGTCACCTTGTGGAAACCTACTGCCAGTCTGCTAGTCAAATCAACATGTTTGATTAAAATGTAGTTTATTTTGTCAGGTCATGCGCAATTACTTTTTTATTCACACCTGTATACAGCTAAAATACATTAGCTATAGTAATAATCCGAAAATATCCCAGGAGGTAGCATGTCTCGACTTGTAAAATTGTGCATCTTTCTGTTTGTTCTTTCACTAGGTCTGATATTTCATTTGAGAAATGATCAAATGGTATTGATGGATTATTATATCGGTGTACTGGAGTTACCATTTTCATTCGTTGTCGTGTTCATATTATCCATAGGCGTGATTTTAGGTATTGCAGTGAGTATCCCTGCACGTATAAAACTCAAAACGGAAAATGCTCGACTGCTAAAACAACTTAATGTTACAGAAAAGGAAATCACTGCATTGAGGGTTCTGCCGGTCAAAGATAGTTTATGAATGGTTCTGATCTACTGATCCTGATTTGTTTGTTAATACCGCTGGCATTTTTTTCAGGGTGGTGGGTAGCAAGGAAAAATAGTCGACAAAAAATACTGGAATCCTCAACGGGTATGAACCCCGATTATTTCAAAGGATTGAATTATGTTCTGAACGAACAACCTGACAAGGCTATCGAAGTTTTTATAAAAATGCTGGAAGTTGATAGTGAAACAATTGAAACTCATTTAGCTCTGGGTAACTTGTTCAGACGCAGGGGAGAAGTTGATAGAGCAATTCGTATCCACCAAAATCTTATTGCCCGACCTAACCTCGATAAAGAGCAGCGTTCTCTAGCATTACTGGAGTTAGGTATGGACTACATGCGTTCTGGTTTACTTGACAGGGCCGAGGGTCTCTTTAAACAACTTATTGATCTGGATGTGCATACCACTATGGCCTCCAAACAGTTGTTATCTATCTATCAACAGGAAAAGGACTGGGATAACGCCATTGTATACGCGAGGAGACTGGAAACTATTTCCGGTGAAGGGTTTGATCCGATTATAGCGCAATACTATTGTGAGCTGACTAGCGAAAACCTGTATGAAGGTAATGCAAAAGAAGCAAAAGAAAATTTGCGTAAAGCACTTAATATGGACCCACGTTGTGTGCGAGCCAGTATTCTGGAAGCGGAACTATTACAAACACAGAGTAAGTACAAGTCTGCCCTTAAGGCGTATAAGAGGATTGAGAAGCAGGATGCCGAATATATTTCAGAGGTAATTGACCCTATTCTCGCCTGCTATCGTAATTTGGGTCAAATGCAGGAAGCACATCAATATTTGCAGGATATATTGCATAAGTACGGTGGAATTAGCTGTTTACTCAGCCTTACAGAACTTATTATTGAGGAGCAGGGAGAAGAAGCAGGGCTCAAATTTATTTCCGCACAATTGAGTAAGCGGCCGACGGTAAAAGGAGTGGATCGTTTACTTGAATATGTGATGAGCAAAGCTGAAGGTGAAATTCGCGACAATCTGGGTACTATCAAAGAGCTGACCGCCAAGTTGTTAAATAAAAGGTCCGTATATCGATGCCAACAATGTGGTTTTGATGCCAAATTATTGCATTGGCAATGTCCAAGTTGTAAAAACTGGGCTACCGTAAAACCCGTCTATGGAGTCGAAGGTGAATAATTCTCATATTATTGTTTCTCTGGATTATGCAGAAGAAAAGCCGGCGCTGGAACTGGTGACACAACTCGATCCGAATAAATGTCGATTGAAAGTAGGTAAAGAACTATTTACACATGCAGGTCCAAGGTTTATTGAAAAACTGACGGACAAAGACTTCGATGTGTTTCTGGATCTAAAGTTTCATGATATTCCAAACACAGTAGCCAGAGCATGCAGCGCAGCGGCAGATCTTGGTGTCTGGATGTTGAATGTACATGCTTCAGGTGGCCGCGCGATGATGCAGAGTGCACGTGAAGCCATTGATAAAAGTTCACATCAACCATTATTGATAGCAGTAACGATTCTGACAAGCCTGTCAGATCAGGATCTGATTGAACTTGGAATCACATCATCTGTTGAAGATCAGGTATTGCGTCTCGCCGAACTGACAAAATCTGCAGGTCTGGATGGAATAGTCTGCTCAGCTCAGGAAGTAAGCAGGCTGCGTATGCACATGGGGCAGAATTTCAAGCTGATTACCCCAGGTATAAGACCAGCCGGTTACGCTAGTGATGATCAAAAGCGTGTTATGACTCCAGCAGAAGCAATTTCTGCAGGTAGCGACTATCTTGTCATAGGTCGACCTGTTACGCAGTCAGAAAATCCCTTACAGGCCCTGCTGGATATTGAAGCAGAAATAAATGTTCCTGAGGGGGGCTAGGCACCCACTTCATTTTCTTGTGCTGTTTGTTAATCAATGAGTAATCAAGCCTTTACCAATCTATTAGATCCAGAGCTTCCCGATAAAAGGTCCATGCGCCGATATTGGGGACGTTTGTACGGAAGTAGTGAGGCACTGGCATTAATTGCCGCCGTCGAAAAAAGTAAGAAATTATTAGTGGTAGTTACTGCAAACCTGAACAGTGCACATCGTTTGACCGAAGAATTAAAGTTTTACCGCTCAACTACCAGCAGTTATCCAATATTATCCTTTCCTGACTGGGAGACATTACCCTACGATTTATTTTCACCCTATCAGGATATTATTTCTCAAAGGTTGGCCACTCTGGTGACTTTATCGACTCTCGAAACTGGAATACTGGTAGTGCCAGTGACGACTGTAATGCACAGGCTGATACCGGGTGATTATTTGTCATCTCATAGCTTACTTCTGCAATCCGGCCAGCCGCTAAACATAGATGAGTTTCGAAGTAATCTACAAAAAAATGGTTATCGTATCGTGTCACAGGTTAGTGAGCATGGAGACGTAGCAATAAGAGGTTCGTTACTGGATATTTATCCGATGGGTACAGATGAACCTTATCGTATTGACCTGTTCGATGAGGAAATAGACAGTATTCGGATTTTTGATCCTGAGTCTCAACGCTCATTGAATAAAGTTAGTGAGATTCGTCTATTGCCTGCTCGTGAAGTTGCCATGGATGATGAATTCGTTGCTCGTTTTCGAAAAAACTGGAGATCAAGGTTTGAAGGTAATCCTAACAACTCTCCTGTTTATCGGGATGTGAGTGATGGTATCGCGCCTGCGGGGATAGAATATTATTTGCCTTTGTTCTACGAAGAAACTTTTAGTTTGTTCGATCATCTGCAGGATGAATGCCTGCTGGTGCTGGATGAAGATGTTAAAGACTGTGCCGATCAGTTTTGGCTGGATATAGAAGAACGATACGAACAACGCCGACACGATCTGGAACGACCGTTGTTGTCACCTAAAGAGGCTTTTTACAGTCCGGATGATTTTCTCACCCGCATAAAACCGTTTGAACAGGTCCACATAAGTAAAATGGCGCGAGAGGATAACCGTTCCGGTAATGTCAATTTTGCCAGTAAGTTACCTGTCAGTTTAAGCATTGATGCGAGAGCGAAAGAACCGCTGGGCATTTTGCAGCGTTTTCTCGACGAGTTTGAAGGTCGAGTACTTTTCGTTGCAGAGTCAGCAGGTAGACGTGAAACTATCCTGGATGTTTTTAAGGCACATGGATTACATCCAAAACTTTTGCCCGGCTGGCAGGCTTTTCTCAGCGATGAAACCGCTGTTGGTTTGACAGTAGCACCTCTGGAACAGGGGCTTATATTAAGCGATCCACCAGTCGCTGTAATTAGCGAGTCACAGTTGTTTGGTGAGAGGGCACAACAGAAGCGTTTACGTAAACGTAAAAAGCAGGATACCGACGCAATAGTTCGTAATTTAACCGAACTTACGATAGGCGCTCCTGTGGTACATGAAGAACACGGAGTTGGTCGTTATCTTGGCTTAATAACACTGTATGTTGATGATATTCCCTCGGAATACATCTTTCTGGAATACGATCAGGGGGACAAGCTATACGTGCCAGTAGCTTCACTAAATCTTATTAGTCGTTATACAGGTGTAGATGCAGAACATGCACCTTTACATCGGCTCGGTTCGGGGCAATGGGAAAAGGCTCGTCGTAAAGCTGCAGAACGGGTATGTGATGTCGCAGCGGAATTGCTTGAGCTACATGCAAGACGTGCTTCCAGACCGGGACAGAAATTCGAACTTGATGAAGAATCGAACCGCGCTTTTGCTCAGGGTTTCCCTTTTGAGGAAACAGTGGGGCAGCTTGATGCAATTGAAGATGTCATTGGAGATATGACAGAAGCTAAAGCAATGGACAGGTTAATTTGTGGGGATGCGGGCTTTGGTAAAACCGAAGTAGCTATGCGTGCTGCATTTATTGCTGTTAACAACAATAAGCAGGTTGCTTTGTTGGTACCAACAACATTATTGGCACAA
>JABHFC010000175.1 GCA_018676275.1 Gammaproteobacteria bacterium
TGGTAAAACTTTATAAAGAAAACGCGAATACTTTAACCCCGGATCCTTTGTATTCGGCCTTCCACGATTCCCATCCACCGGCACCTATCCGTATCGCCCATCTAACTGCGAAAATGGGATGAAAAAATGAGTAAGGTGAACATAAGAAAAAGCTTATTCCTAAGCTTGTTTGTTCTTATGACTGAATCAACAAGCTATGCCAGTGCACCTGATTCCGGAGAATTATTACATAGGGAAAATTGTCAGCGTTGTCACCAGGCTGAGGTTTATACAAGGCCTGATAGAGTAGTGAAAAATTTTCCTCAGCTAAAGCAACGTGTAAAACAATGCGAGCTGATGAATGATCTTATGTGGTTCGAAGAAGAAGTGGATGCCGTCTCTTCATACCTTAATCGTAATTTTTATTTATTCTGAATAAACCAGTCGACCATCGAGCTATAGGATGAATTCGTATGAAACAAGTATTTCTGATGTCCGCAGCTGCATTTCTTTTGATCACAAGTACCAGTTTGCCAAACAATTTATATGCCCATGAAACAGAAAGAAGTTATGCCAACAAGAAATATTTTTCAGGCCTTGATCATGAAGTAGCCGACATCGTTGATACTTTTCATCATGCTTTGGAAAACGGTGATGAAAATACAGTCAGGAGGATACTGGCTGATGATGTAATAATTTTTGAAGGTGGTGGCGTTGAACGATCACTGAGCGAATATGCTGAACATCATATGGCGGCTGATATGAGTTTTCTAAAGCTTATGCAATCCAGAAAATTGGAACATCACATTAAAGTAATCGGCAATACCGCCGTCTCAATGTCCAGAAATCAAGTGAAAGGCCGCTATAAAAATAAAGATATTGATAGTGAAGGTATGGAGACTCTGCTGCTAATGAAAAACGAAAATCGCTGGGAAATCGTTCATATCCACTGGTCTAATTAAATAATTCCGGGGACAGTTTACTTAATTAATTAAGTAAACTGTCCCCGGAACTCCTTTAGTTGAATTTAGCCCGGCTCAGAGATGTGAAAAGCACACAGTTTATTTCCGTCCAGATCACGGAAGTAGCCACCATAAAAACTCCCATCACCACGAGCACCCGGCGCTCCTTCATCCTGACTCCCTAACTCGAGGGCTTTCTTGTGCAATGAATCAACTTTATCAGTGTCTGTCATATATAGAGATACCATTACACCATTACCTACCGTTGCGGGTTCATCGTTAAACGGTTTGATTGCAGCCAACATAGGTGCACCCGGTTCTGTTCCCCAGGCGATAAATTTTTCCATTTCCATCATGCGGCTGGCACCAATTTCGGCCAGAAGTTGGTCGTAAAAACTTGCTGCCTTTTCCAAATCATTTGTTCCAAGTGTGACATACCCGATCATTGTTTATCTCCTGTTGGTTGTTAGCTACTCTGCCGGATTCCAGCAGTGTATTAGAATTAAAATTCTCGTCTTCCAGCGATTGCATGTGACAAGGTAGAACTATCAACAAATTCAAGTTCACCCCCCATCGGTACACCGTGAGCAATACGACTCACATTCAAATTTCTTTTATGCACCATTTCGCCAATAAAATGTGCAGTGGCCTCACCTTCTACTGTAGTACTGGTAGCCAAAATAACTTCTTCGATTTCACCTTCATCGAGCAGCCGCTCCAGTCTGTCTAATCCCAGGTCCTCTGGTCCGATGCCATCCAGTGGTGACAGGTGTCCCATCAATACAAAATAAGTCCCACGAAACCCAGCTTCTTCTACGATGTAAACATCAGCAGGACTTTCAACTATACACAACAGTGACCTGTCTCGTTTGTTGCTTTGACAAAGTGCGCAGATCTTTTCTTCACTGAAAGTACGGCATCGCTCACAATGACCTATTTTATCCATCGCCACAGTCAGAGCACTGGACAACTTACGCGCGCCATCCCTGTTTCTTTGCAGTAGATGATAAGTAATCCGTTGCGCTGACTTTTTACCTATTCCAGGCATACAACGCAAGGCGTCAATGAGTTCACTAAGTAGTGGTGATTCCGACATAAGCTGTTCGCTTATTAAAAAGGCAATTTCATACCGGCAGGCAAGTTCAGGCCTGCAGTTAAATCAGACATTTTATCCTGGGATAGTTTTTCTACTCGTCGGTTTGCGTCATTTACGGCGGCGGCAATCAGGTCTTCCAGCATTTCCTTGTCGTCTTTCAGCAGTGCAGGATCGATTTCTACACGTTTAACGTCATGTCGACCGGTCATTACTATTTTAACCATGCCCGCGCCGGATTCACCTCTGACTTCTGTATTGGCGATTTCTTCCTGCTTCTTTTGCAGGTTTTCCTGGACCTGCTGAGCCTGCTTCATAATGTCGCCGATTCCACCTTTCATATATCTTCTCTCTATTCGCTTTCTAAACTACGACAAGGGTCTGATAGATTCTTTATCTATTGTCGCATCAAACATCTTTTCCATAGCTTGAATATTAGGATCATTAAGTATTGCCTGCTCCGCTGCCAATTGACTTTCCTTTTCCAACCTCACCCGTTGTTGAGCAGGAGTTTCCTCCTCTGTTTTCTCCACATTAATTTTCAGTTTTACCTGAGCACCAAACCGGGTTTTAATAGCTTCCTGAAGTTTATCTTTTTGTGTTGTTTTAAGCAGGTGCTCCTGCGACGGCGTCAGAATTAAATGCACCAGATTTTCTGTATGTTCTTTCAAACTACAATGACCTGCGAATTCCTTAACCATTCCTGCCAACGCCATCTCATCTATAATCTTCTGCCAGTCTTCGGATTTCAATGTGTCCGTTGCAACTGAATTATCAGTCTGCGTTGAAATATCGTTTGTCGTCGCCACTACTGATGCTTCCTCGTCGACTACAGATTGCGTATTTACATTCTGAGTTTGACTTGAAACACCGCCACTACTTTTACTATTTGCAACACTCAGGTTCCTGCCGGCAAGGTTTTTTTGATTTGCTTCTCCATTTACAGGTCGAAACGCCAGCATTCTGATCATGGTCATTTCAAAGCCGGAACGTGGATCCGGTGCCATCATAAGATCACGTCTGCCATTCATACCAATCTGATAATACAGTTGTACATCTTCCTTACTGACTCTTGTTGCCATGGCACGATATTTTTCTTCAACAACATCCGAGCTATCAGGTAATATCTGGCTGACAGCAATACTCTGAAGATAAGAGAGCAACTCAACCAGAATCGCGTCGTAATCCGGCGTGTGTTCCGACATTGTGTCGATACTTTTCAGTAAAGCTTGCGCATCACCTTCAATCAGCGCATTTAACAATCCGCTCAGTTCAGTACTGTCGATGCTACCGAGCATTTCACGCACCTGTGCTTCCACCAGGACGCCATTGCCATAGGAAATAGCCTGATCAAGCAGGCTTAATGCATCACGCATACTGCCATTTGCGCCGACTGCCAGAAGCCGAATAGATTCATCATCCGCATCAATAGCTTCCTTTTCCAGTGTGATTTTCAACTGACTCGCTATTTGCTCAATGGTTAAATGCTTCAGGTTAAATTGTAAACAACGGGACAAAATTGTGATTGGTAGTTTCTTTGGCTCCGTCGTCGCCAACAGGAATTTGACATGAGGGGGAGGCTCTTCCAGCGTTTTTAACAGGGCGTTAAAACTGTGATTGGAAAACATGTGTACTTCGTCAATTAAATATACTTTATAGCGCCCCATACTCGGTGCATATTGCACGTTGTCCATCAGATCCCGCGTCTCTTCCACCTTGGCACGTGAGGCGGCATCCACTTCAATTAAATCTACAAATCGACCTTCATCAATACTGATGCAGGCACTGCACTCGCCACAGGGCTTTGAACTGACACCCTGCTCACAATTCAGGCATTTGGCGAGTATGCGCGCAAGCGTGGTTTTGCCGACACCCCGCGTACCAGTGAACAGATATGCATGATGCAGACGATCCGTATCCAGAGCATTGGTCAGGGCTTTCAACACATGTCCCTGCCCCACCATATCCTCAAAA
>JABHFC010000176.1 GCA_018676275.1 Gammaproteobacteria bacterium
GACGAAAATTGTTCTCTGCAAGCTTCCGTTAAGTGCCAGAAGCAGACACTCAATATTTTATTCGCGTTATCCTTTCTTTATGGAAACAATAGACTACCGAGATAAAATTGGTTTCACGGTAGAAGGTAAAGAAAAGTTCAAGCTATTCGATCAACCTATAGTCATTTATATTTTCTAACACACTCATCGGGGCTGGAACGGAATCAAAATCCGTCAAAACCCGCCATTGATTGGCCCTCTTTAAGAACACCCATGAAAACTTACGAACTTGTTCAATGCTTTTGTTGTCCTGCGTAGTCATGTTGAAATATAGATAACCCACATCATTTGCCATCTCGCTCTTTATTACTCTTCTAACGACATAAGCCTTCAGTTTAACGGTCATATTACCTTCGTCAATCATCGCTGCTACCGGCAATATATTCATATTTAAAAAATCCTTTTTCCCGATCAATAAAGGTTGGTTAGGCATGCTCACATGTATCACATTTTCTGCATAGTGTTGCTCTACGCTTTTAATGTCTATTGTTTGTTTCATGAATAATCGGTAAATACTATCCAGTTGTTCCTGGTCGTCAGCGAAAGTATTTACTTGAACTGACACTAAAAACATAAAAACGAGGCTTCTCATGTTTAACTCCTGGATATGTGGTTCAGACCAGATTTTATTGAAGACACGAATTATGTCAAACTACCAGGTTCTACCAGCATTGGCTTTAAGATAGAAACTACGTTCTTCAAGTTTATGGTTTTGTACCCATGCGACTACGCAAGTCCGTTTCGGATCGTTAGCGGAACTTCACTGAGAAACTTCTTGAACTTCCGCTTTTGTGCCAGAGGCGGACGGTCAAAAATAATTTCAAAACGGGTAGTAACACTAATACTTATCAGATTGAGGTAGTGCCAGTTCTTCAAGAAAGAAGGCTGCCAGGTCATGTCTGCCGGAAAGCCCTGCTTTTTTATAAATTGAACGAGCCTGTTGTCTTGCAGTTGCCTCGCTTACTTCACGTATATTGGCAACTTCCTTGTGGCTCAGACCTTTCAGCAAAAACAAGCCGATTTCTTTCTCTGATGGCGTCAATCGCCAACGTTCAAATTGATTATTTATCGAGGCTCCCAATCCTTGCAGCAATACCTCGGCCTCGTTTTTCCACTCACTGGCTTGATCCTGGTTGCGCTTCAGCTCCAACGTCATCTTACCAATTAACTCGCGTGATTTTCTCGCTTCGGCGAGTAAACGAAAAGTAATTGTCGCTGCGCTGAAAATCGATATGACGAATACAAAAATTTCAATTGAGATATGCAGTAGATCTGTCCCTTCCTGAATATCAGCGAAGATATCGATTGCTGCCAGCAAGCCGATAAATACAAAAGCCGCAAGTAGGAACAATCTAAACCGGCCTTCAAAAAACAAATCATTCGTCTGTAACATATTGATTTAAATACCTTTCACATATGGCGGATAGCTTTATTTTCAGACTGGCAGCATATTCATCAGCGTAAGCAAACGATGCCATCAGTTCTTCACATAGATAGATAAAAGGCTTGAGAGTATGACGACAAAATTGAGGCGATTCAAAGTTTGGGATCCGGGTGTTCGACTGTTCCACTGGTTGAACGCTTTGTTAGTGTTGGGACTGATGATCATAGGCATACTTATCCTTAATGCGAAAACACTTGGTATCGCCGGCGATGCCAAGATTCTTCTGAAAACGATACACAGCTACACAGGCTATGCATTTGCTATCAATCTTGGCTGGCGATTAATCTGGGCCTTTATTGGTAATCATTATGCACGCTGGCGCCAGTTCCTGCCCATCGGCAGTAATTATTTACATTCCTTCAAGTCGTATTGCGCCAGTTTACGCTCCACAAATCATCAGCGATACCTGGGGCATAATCCGATTGCCAGGATCATCATCAGCATATTTTTTCTTTTATTAACTTCCCAGGCAATCACGGGACTCATTATCGCCGGCACCGATCTCTATCTTCCTCCTTTTGGTAGCTACTTTGCTGAGTGGGTAACAGAAGCTGATCCGCAAAGACTCGAACAACTTAAGCCGGGGGATAAGACCTATGTGGTCGAAGCAGCGTATGAGGAAATGCGTGCATTTCGAAAGCCTTTAATCATCCTGCATGTTTACGGGTTTTATGCATTACTGTCACTGGTAATAGTGCATATCGCAGGCGTTATTGTCAGTGAATTCAGGGAAAAGAATGATTTGATTTCAGCAATGATTACCGGAGAAAAAATACTGGACGGGCAGGCAGAAGATGAAAACGATAACAATTTATAATTAAGGATCAACTAATGTTTACGAACAAATTTAAATCCATATTTCTTGTTTACATATTGAGTGTGAGTATCTCTCCAACGATACAGGCAAAGGAGAGCTTCTCGGGCAAGGAAATTTATCAGAATAACTGTGCTGTCTGTCATGGACCGATCGGCAAGCCGGATCAAGACAACCCACTATTTGGTCAGTCCGGCGTATTACCGGCCAATTTCACCGACCCCCTTTTCAGTAGTCGCGAACCGGGCAAAGACTGGTTCATGGTGGTCAAGCATGGCGGTGCTGCCAAAGGATTTTCCGAGATAATGCCGGCTTTCAAGGATGTGTTAAGTGATCGGGATATAAAAAAGGTCATCAATTATGTAAAAGGCCTGGCAGGCTCGCATCGGTATCCTTCCGGTGACATGAATTTTATTTTACCGATACGTACTAAAAAGGCCTTCCCCGAAGATGAGATAGTTTGGAAATTTCGTTTCCAGGATGATGCCAATAATAGCAAACGTGATCAGGTGCGTAATGTAATTGAAATCGAAAAAAGAATTTTTGAGCGCGTACAACTCTCTCTTGAATTAAGCCATAAAGCAGATGACGGTGTGGACAATGGCAGTGGGAACATCGATCAAATTGAACCCGGTATCAAGTATGTCGTTTACGATGATCCTTCCAGACAAGTAATAAGCTCGGTGGGCGCGCTTATTGCAATAAAGACTGAAGAAAGTAATTCTTCAGATGAGTTTATTCCCTATATCGCTGCGGCCGGGCGGCTCTCCGAGACTTTAACAATACAGGGCACAGCGCGTTCAACACTACCGCTCAGGAAATTCAGTAACGGTAATGTTGAACTATCAAGTGTCGTGCACTGGTCGCCTTCTTCCTGGCCACGCAGCTTTAAACCGGGCCTGGAGTTAGTGTCATCGTTTCCCATTGATCGTGGGACAGGGCCCGGCAGGAAGTCGTTTTCACAATTGAGTCTTATTCCACAAACACAAATCGGTCTGAATAAACGCGGGCAGGTCATGCTTAACCTGGGCGCAGAAATACCATTGAATGACAGTGGTCGTTATGACTATCGTTGGTACGCTTATTTAATTTGGGATTTTGCCGACGGTGGATTGTTCTCTGGCTGGTAGTAAATGTGCAATCTGTAGTTTGTTTTTTCGGCGGGGCGAATATTTTCTAAATGGTTGATTTCGATCATTGTATCTGCGGGTCGGTCAATCTATAAATTCATTGTATTACTGGCATATTTGCTGGCAGAACAATCTTATTTGAATGTTCCGATCTATTGGAATGACTAAAATTCAATAATGCAACAATCAGCGACAACAGGGGTACCGGGTCATAAGCTCATAGATGACTTCTGGGGTGGTTTGGCATCCATGCTGGTCGCCTTACCCTCGTCTATTGCCTTTGGGGTGTTGGTCTTTTCGGCAATCTCCCCGGAATTGGTTGGTCAGGGTGCCCTGGTAGGCATGATCGGCGCTGCTGCAATGGGTCTGGTTGCGCCTTTGAGTGGCCGAACAAAGGCATTAATTAGTGCGCCCTGTGCCCCGGCGGCGGCGATTCTCACCGGCCTGGCGGTTGCACTCGTCTCTGCGGATGTGGAAATTGATCGAATACCCGTATTACTCGCGCTTACCGCGCTGATTTCAGCCTGTTTGCAGGTTATCTATGGACTACTGCAGGGTGGTCGTCTCATCAAGTACATACCTTATCCGGTTGTCAGCGGCTACCTTTCCGGTGTTGGGCTGATTATTGCCATCAGTCAACTGCCAAAATTACTTGGTTTACCAAAAGAAACGGGACTACTGGATGGATTGTCATCTCCGGATTTGTGGCAGTGGCCGGGTATTATCGTTGGACTCACTACCATTGTTGTCATGGTACTTGCCCCGCTTATAACAGAAAAGATCCCGGCTGCGATTATGGGCTTACTCGCCGGTATATCCGCTTATTTTATTCTTGGCCTGTTTATCCCCGCGTTATTATCGGTGGAGGCCAACCCGCTGATAATTGGACCTATCAGCTCATCCGGTTCCTTTCTGCAAAGCGTAAGCGGGCAGTTTAGTTCATTACTAACGATCCAGATGGAGGATTTTAAGCTCGTTATATACTCAGCTCTTGCATTATCTGCATTACTTTCTATCGATACCCTCAAGACCTGTGTTGTTCTGGATGCGCTGACCAAAAACCGTCATAACTCTAACCGTGAACTGTTCGGTCAGGGCATTGCCAACCTTGCTGCCTTTGCTGTTGGCGGCATGCCTGGTGCCGGGACTATGGGACCGACACTGGTGAATGTAACCAGTGGCGGAAGAACTACCAGGTCAGGTATTACAGAGGGGATATTGGTTGTTCTCGCTATTCTGGTATTAGCACCGTTGATCGCCTGGGTGCCCATTGGTGCACTCGCCGGTATTTTACTGGTGGTCGCTTTTCGTATGTTCGACTGGGGTGCATTCCGTTTACTGCAACATGCAGAAACACGCCTGGACTTTACCGTAATTGCTGCTGTCGTCATCGTGGCTGAAACGGTGGGTTTAATCGCAGCGTCAGCAACAGGTGTTGGACTCGCCATAATATTGTTTATACGTGATCAGATTCGCGGATCAGTATTGCGGCGCCGGGCCTCAGTCAAGGAAGTTTCATCGAAGACCCATCGACTGGAATCAGAGCGAGCGATCCTTGAGGAGCAGGGCGATATAGCAAACGTATATGAATTACAGGGAAACCTGTTCTTTGGTACGACCGACCAGTTATTTACCGAATTGGAGCCCGATCTAAGCACCTGCAACTGGATGTTGTTTGATATGCGTCGGGTTCAATCTCTGGACTACACGGCGGCGCACCTTTTTAAATTGATGCAGGACAGGTTACAGGAACGGGGTGGTGAGCTCCTGTTTAGCGGCATGCCCTCAAGTCTGCCCAGTCGTAAGGACCTGCACAGTTATATGATCCGCGTCGGTCTGGTCGGTGAAAGAGGCAAAGGGGTCAGTATTTTTGAAACCCGTGATGAAGCCCTGGAGTGGATGGAAAACCGGATTCTTGCGGAAGCAGATTTGACCAAACAAGGTGAGATCAAAACTCTTGATCTCGCAGAAATAGAACTGTTACGTAAATTTGATAAAACAACTATCCATGAGTTGCGTGAGTGTATGCATGAGCGAACTGTTCCTGCAGGGGAGAAAATATTCAAACACGGTGATGAAGGGGATGAAATCTTTCTGATACGACGCGGAACTATACGTATTCTACTGCCATTAAAACATGGCAAGATTCATCACCTTGCAACTTTCAAGCAAGGTGATTATTTTGGTGAAATGGCCTTTCTTGATAAAGGAGTTCGTTCTGCGGATGCGCAAGCCAAAACGGATTGTGAATTATACGTGTTATCTAGGCAGGAATTTAATGCCAAGGTGTATAAGGATGTCGTTCTGGGTGTGCGAATCTTCGCACGACTTGCTCTGGCAGTTTCACTGCGGCTAAGGCAGACAGATAGTGAACTGCGAGCTATTGAGGATCGTTAAAAGTTAATAGACTGATTAGAGCGGACTGTGAATAATATCTGAATGTCCGGTTAGTGCCGATCTTGGAAGTTCTCCCCCTTAATTTATTGAATTAATCATGGTCTAAACTCAGGGCTTTTCTCTTTGAGTATCTTGCTATTTTTCACCCTCTGGCTTGGGAGCCATGATCCTGTCTTTGTACAGATTTGCCAAGGGAAGCCAGACTTCCTCGAACAGCAAATTTTCTTTGTCGTAATCTGCATCAGTAGACTCGATAATATCAATCGCACGACGGTATAAGTACTCTTCCAGTTCTAGTTTTGAAGCCATCTGCCTTATCCCCTCTCGATAGTATTAATTTTTCTTAAGGTTTAGTATATCTATTGATCCATGTAAGATGCCATCTAATGGTGCACTAGTTTAGATAAATTTCATGATCTATA
>JABHFC010000177.1 GCA_018676275.1 Gammaproteobacteria bacterium
ATAGATATACGTTAACGCAATCATGAGATGCTTATTGTCCGGTATATTTACGCCTGCTACTCGAGCCATGTCTTATTCTCCAAATAAACCTTTAGCCTTGACGCTGCTTGTGACGCGGATCACTGCAGATAATACGTACTACGCCCTTGCGTCGCACAACTTTACAGTTTCGACACATTTTTTTGACTGATGCTCTAACTTTCATCTTTCATTGCTCCTAAGCTACAAACCCGCTTTAAACTCGTCTGCCCTGGCCTTTAAGGTTAGCCTTTTTCAATAACCCATCATATTGATGAGACATTAAATGTGCCTGTACCTGTGCCATAAAATCCATAACTACTACAACGATAATTAATAGCGATGTACCACCGAAATAAAATGGCACATTAAACTTAATTATCAAAAATTCGGGCAACAAACATACAGACGTAATATAAATGGCACCCGCCATCGTTAATTTAGTCAACACTCGATCCAGATACTGTGCAGTCTGCTCACCTGGTCTCATTCCTGGTACAAAAGCACCGGATTTTTTCAGGTTGTCCGCTGTTTCTCTTGGATCGAACACAATCGCTGTATAAAAGAAACAGAAAAATACTATTCCTGCTGCATACAACATTACATAAAGAGGTTGACCGGGAGATATCGCTGACGATAAATCCTGCAACCAGCGCATGCCTTCACCCTGACCAAACCAGCCTGCCAGCGTTGCTGGAAAAAGGATTATGCTGGAAGCAAATATTGGCGGTATAACACCCGACATATTCAATTTCAGGGGTAAATGGCTGGATTGTCCAGCATACATCTTTCGCCCCATTTGCCGTTTGGCATAGTTCACGGTTATTCGCCGCTGACCTCTTTCTACAAAAATAACAAATGCAGTTACTGCAATGGACAAGGCAAACAATGCCACAACAGATAACAAATGCAGTTGTCCAGTACGGGACAATTCAATTGTTCCTCCAACAGCGGCTGGCAGTCCGGCAACAATACCGGCAAAAATAATCAGTGAAATACCGTTACCAATACCTCGCTCCGTTATCTGTTCACCCAACCACATCAGGAATAACGTTCCTGTCACCAATGTTGTTACTGCAGTAAGTCTAAATCCCAAACCCGGGTCCATAACAACCGCCAGGCCTGCAGCTTGCTGGCCTTCCAGTGCAACGGATACACCAAAGGCCTGGAAAGTTGCCAATACCACGGTGCCGTAACGCGTGTACTGTGTGATTTTTCGTCGTCCTGACTCACCTTCCTTGCGCAATTGCTTTAATCTTGGATCAACAAAAGAAAGCAACTGCATAATAATCGACGCTGATATGTAAGGCATTATGCCTAATGCAACAACAGACAAACGCTGTAATGCACCACCGGAAAACATATTAAACATATCCAGAATAGTGCCACTCTGTTGCTCAAACATAGCAGCTAAAGCAATCGGGTTTATCCCCGGCACCGGGATATGCGTACATACCCGATAAACAAACAAGGCAAATATGACAAAGAAAAAGCGCTGTCTAAGCTCTGTCAGCTTTGCCAGACCACCGATACCACCAGGAACTGTCGGGTTCTTGCTTGACACTTTATTCTTCTACTTTCCCACCAGCAGCTTCAATGGCTGCACGTGCGCCTTTCGTCACTCTAATTCCTTTCAATGTCACAGCCTTTTTAATTTCACCTGAAGCTATAACTTTTGCTCTTTTTGTACCTTTCGAAATCAGGTTCGCGGCTTGCAGCGCCTTAACATCGATAACATCGACATCCAGACTTTCCAATTCATTCAAGCGCAATTCCGCAGTAATCCGCGACATATAAGAGCTGAAACCCACTTTTGGCAGTCGTCTTTGCAAAGGCATTTGTCCACCTTCGAAACCGACTTTATGAAATCCACCAGAACGTGATTTCTGACCTTTATGTCCGCGACCACAGGTTTTACCCGTGCCTGAACCCATGCCACGGCCAACTCTTTTACGGTCAGGAGTTGAATCAGGATGTGGCTTTAAATCATTTAAACGCATATCAGGCTTCCTCTACTGCAAGCAAATACGATACTTTATTAATCATGCCACGATTTTCCGGCGTATCCAGTACCGAAACAGTGTGGCCAATACGTCGTAACCCCAAACCTGCTACACAGGCTTTATGATTTGCCGTTCGACGGTTGATACTACGTTTCAAGGTTACCTTGACCAATTTTTCTTTCTTCGCCATGACTAACCCGTAATCTCTTCAACAGTCTTACCACGTTTACCAGCAATGTGTTCAGGGGACATCATTTCCTGCAAACCTCTGATAGTTGCCCTCACTACATTAATCGGGTTAGTCGAACCATTAGACTTTGCCAATACGTTATGTACACCGACACATTCGAACACTGCACGCATCGGGCCACCAGCAATTATGCCAGTACCTTCTGATGCAGGTTGCATATAAACTTTTGCAGCACCATGACGAGCATTAATCGCGTATTGCAATGTTTCGTTTTTCAACGGCACATTGATCATATTACGACGTGCTTTTTCCATTGCTTTTTGAATAGCAACAGGCACTTCTCGCGCTTTACCCCGGCCAAAACCGACTCTTCCATTGCCATCACCGACAACAGTTAAAGCAGCAAAACCAAAAATACGTCCACCTTTCACCACCTTGGCAACACGGTTTACCGCTACCAGTTTTTCCAGTAGATCTTCATTACCTGTAATTGAATCAGATGCAGCCATTTTAAAACTCCATACCATTTTCGCGGGCGGCATCAGCCAAAGCCTTTACTCTGCCGTGATATTTAAATCCAGAACGATCAAATGCTACTTTTTGTATTCCAGCCTTCTTAGCTCGATCCGCAAGCAATTTGCCTACCGTCGAAGCTGCTTCGATATTGCCACCGTTCTTCAGCTGAGCTTTCAACTCTTTCTCGACTGTAGATGCGCTGGCGAGTACTTCTGCACTACTTGGCGCAATAATCTGCGCATAAATATGTCGGGGCGTTCTAAATACACATAGACGATGCGCACCCTGTAAACTTATTTGGCCACGAGCACGCTTTGCCCGTCGCAGTCTTGATTCTTTTTTCTTCATTGCAATTTAACTCTTCTTGGCTTCCTTGCGGATAATATGTTCATCTGCATAACGCACACCTTTACCTTTATAAGGTTCCGGTGGTCGATAAGCTCTAATATTTGCAGCGACCTGGCCAACCTGTTGCTTGTCTATACCTTTTACGACAACTTCCGTTTGACTGGGTGTTTCAATTGTTATGCCTTCCGGAATTTCAAAATTAACCGGATGTGAAAAGCCCAGAGTCAGATTTAGAATTTTGCCCTGTACCTGTGCACGATAACCAACCCCAACAATTGTCAGCTTTCGCTCAAAACCATCTGATACGCCTGTAACAATATTTTGAACAACAGCTCGTGTTGTACCCGATAAAGCATTGGCAGATTTTGATTCATCAACAGATTTAAACTTCAGTACATTATCCTCATGTTCTATAGACACCAGTGAATGAATTTCGTGGCTCAATTCGCCCTTACCACCTTTCACTGTTATTTGCTGTCCATTGATGTTGATATCAACACCACTGGGGATAGTTACCGGATTGTTAGCTATTCTTGACATGATTCAATTATTCCATCAAGAGACAACACAAAGCACTTCGCCGCCAACGCCCTGCTGTCTTG
>JABHFC010000178.1 GCA_018676275.1 Gammaproteobacteria bacterium
ATGTACAAAGCATTTGTTTTGTTCATCGCAACCCGGCAGAACATTATCTTTCAATTCAGCGACTATCCAGGCCATATCCTCCGCAAGTTCGTAGTCATATGTATTGATGATCCCATCTCCTGATAATGAATTCGCATCAGTTAAGCTTGCCGGCTCGGTATTCTCTTCGGTCGGCTCTGCTTCTGGTTCTGCTTCAACAGTGGGATCCAGCTTTGCCATCGCCTCAGTTGCTTTTTTAGTCATAGACTTTGCTCGTTTCGCCAACCTGTCTGCTTTAGCCTTCATCCTTTTCGCTCTTGATTTTAATCTGTTCGCCTTCTTCTTATCCGATTGCTTTCCAGTCTGTTTAGCTTTCTCCGTTGCCTTTTCTGCCATTTCTTCTGTATTTTTCGCTTTCTTCTCAGCCTTATCCGCCAGCTTATTAAATCTGTCTGCCTTCGATGATAGTTTCTGGGCAGCCTTCTCTGCTCTCTGTCGAATTCTTTCTGCTTTCGCTTTTGCTTTTTCTTCAGCTGTTAAAGCCCAGGCCTTGTTTATCGGGCTGATATCAAACACCAGAGTATCTTTTGCTTCAGGCGCAGTGGATGCCACAATATAATCAAATATGTCTACCGGCATTTCACCGGTACTGTCATATTCAATCATAAACCGGGTCCTGGCCGCGTCCATAAATAGTCCAATTTCTGCTGCACGTGCCTTATAGATGTAAGATTTGTAACCGGGGATGGCGATACTGGCAAGGACACCAATTATGGCAACCACCATCATCAGCTCTATTAGTGTAAATCCTTGTTGTTTATTCATTAGATTTATTGATTCATCTTCACGAGTAATAATGAGTTATTATGGGATTTGTAACAATAAATACAAGCTCACAGGCAGTTTTTGAAAGCGACCTGGAATTCCAGACCTATGCTAGATCGCCGTTATTCCACCCAATGAAAACCTCATATCGCTAGTCGTACCAGAGTGCATATAGTCACTATGTTCTACAGGCACTTCGACTTGTAAAATTTCCTAATTCCAGCTCGACGAATTAGGAAAGAATGCGTATTGTCATTGTATTCGCTGCTATTACCTCAATTAGACATCTAAATGCAAGAACACAGGAACTCACTACAACCAGGTTATCGTCTGCACTGGTACGTGATTAAAAAGATTCTGGGGCAGGGCGGCTTTGGCATCACCTATCTTGCTGAGGATACTAACCTGAATCAGGAGGTGGCAATAAAGGAATATTTACCTGTTGAGTTGGCAATGCGTGAACAGGATGATTCCATTCATCCTGTTTCCGGCGAATATGGTGAACAGTTTAGCTGGGGTCTGGATCGTTTCATGAGCGAGGCGCAAACACTGGCGCAGTTCAAACATTCAAATATTGTACGTGTACTGACTGTTTTTCCTGAAAATAATACTGCCTATATGATCATGGAATATGAAAATGGTCAGGCTATGCATGAGTTATTAAAAAAGAGGAAAACTTTAAGTGAAAATGAAATTAAACTAATTCTTCTTCCCATTCTTGACGGTTTGGAGCAGGTGCACAAGGCCGGATTTATCCATCGTGATATCAAACCGCCGAATATCTTTATACGAACTGACGGCTCCCCTGTCTTGCTCGACTTTGGATCTGCCCGGCATGCTTTGGGTGAGCAAACACGAACACTCACAAGTTTGGTTTCACCAGGCTTTGCTCCTTTTGAGCAATATGTAAGCAAAAGTGACAAACAGGGACCCTGGACAGATATTTACGGTTTAGGGGCTACCTTGTATCGATCTGCCGTCGGTCGTTCTCCGGCGGAAGCGATGGATCGTAGTGAAGCACTATTGCATACCAGCAGAGATTCCTTTGTTGGCGCTGCTGAAATTAATCCTGATGGATATTCGAAATATTTTCTCGAAGCTATTGATCATGCACTCGCCTTTAAATCAGATGAGAGGCCACAATCTGTAGGCCAATGGCGAGCAGAACTTACTCAATCGTCGAGTGAGGAACTGTTTGCTGAGGCCGCAACACTACAGATTCCTCCTTCAAATAGATTTTCAGCAGAGAATTTGGACGATCAGAATTCCGCCAGCACTACAATCAAAACAGAAGCACTGACCAGTGTCGGCGAAGAGGCTGGTATCGTAGAAAAACCCCGACGCTGGTATCGCAAACCAATAAAAGTGCTTGCGGTTGTATTTGGCATTTTATTTCTACTGGCAATACTGGATGATGAGAACAAAAAGAATACAAACGAAAAGCAGGTGGCAGAAGAACCCGATATTACAGAAAACTTGCTACAGGAAGCAGCTAAAGATGTGCACGCACTACGCCTGACCTCGCCCGAAGGAAACAATGCACTTGAAAAATACCATCAAGTTTTAGACCGTAACCCGGATAATGAAGCTGCACAAACCGGCATTAAAAATGTTGCTGACAAATATTTGCAGTTGGCAGGCAGATCATTGCGGAAAATGGAATTGCCACAAGCTTCAACTTATGTGGACAAAGCTGAAAGCTTGTATAGTGCGCATCCTCAAATCCAGGTTTTGAGAAATACTATCGCCAGACAACAAACGCAAAAACAGGTATCAGATAGAGTAATTGGCGACACTTTACCAACTAAATCTACAGACTTGATTGATAGTAGTGAGAGAAGAAAACTGGCACGGATCCAGAGACAACTTGCTCGAAATCCGGGTAACCAACAGGCAAAACAGGAACTACGCAAACTGGCAAGTAAATATGAATCTTCAGTAAAAAAGGCATTACAGGAAAAGAATTACAATCTCGCCGAAACATATGTTTTGGAGATGCTGGAAATTGCGCCAGATAACAAAAAACTGCAGGAATCTCTGAAGGTGATAAGAGCAGGGAAAGATACTGAATAATGTTTGAGCAAAACAGTCCATCACGATTGAGAATACGAGAATGTCATCGTCAATAGCAGATATCATCAAAAACAGGCGAACCATACACCAGTTCAAAGCGAACGAAAGGCCACCTGTTGAATTGATACAACAAGCAATTGAACATGGCATTTGGGCTCCCAACCATCACACAACTCAACCCTGGCACTTTCATTTGATTGGGCCTGAGACCAAGGAGCATATCTGTCAGTTAAATGCCGCTTTGGCAGCCGAAAAGAAAGGCGAAAAGGCTGCCGAGATTAAATTGAGACGCTGGCGTGAAATACCCGGTTGGTTACTATTGAGTTGCGATATTTCTGGCGATGAGCTCAGGGATCAGGAAGACTATGCCGCTTGCTGCTGTGTAGCGCAAAACCTGTCCCTGTATTTATGGGATAAGGGTGTTGGAATGAAGTGGACGACCGGTGCCGTGACGAGGAATGAGCGTTTTTATGAAATGTTCGGACTTGATCCAGAATATCGTCAGGTCGTCGGTCTTTTCTGGTATGGTTATCCTGAGGAAATTCCGCAGGGAACACGCTTAACACTGAGTGAAATTCTGGATATCCTGCCTTGATTGTATTTGCTTGCTTCATTGTTCCGGTCTATTTGCCAAAAGTCTGTACAGATGGACGTCAATTTGCGACTTGTTGATGTTTTCTTAATTTCAATCAATAAAATGGCTAAACAAATCCGTGTCTGGCATGGCTGATGCCTGTATAATCGCAAGCCTGAATTCATAGATATGTCTTTAACTTCATAGCGATGACGGTATTATCCCGAGCCTGAAAAATGATTGAGCAATAATGCTGGAAAATTACTTACCAATTTTGATATTTCTCGTGCTCGGACTTGGTCTGGGCATAGTCATGTTTGTTCTGGGCTATTTTCTTGGCCCGAACCGTCCGGACAGCGAAAAAGCTTCACCCTATGAGTGTGGCTTTGAAGCATTTGAAGATGCGCATATGAAATTTGACGTGCGCTACTACCTGATAGCCATTATGTTCATTATTTTCGATCTTGAAATTGCCTTTCTTTTCCCCTGGGCAGTCGCTCTGGATGGAATCGGCATGGCAGGGTTTTGGGCGATGATGATATTTCTTGGGGAACTGGTAGTCGGTTATATATATTGCTGGAGAAAAGGAGCTTTGGAATGGGAGTAGACGAGCAGATTGACGATCGCAATTTCGCCGTCACCACGGTTGATAATGTAGTTAACTGGGCACGCACAGGTTCCATGTGGCCGATGACCTTTGGCCTCGCTTGCTGTGCTGTAGAAATGATGCACGCTGGCGCAGCCCGATATGATCTGGATCGCTTTGGTATCATTTTCCGGCCCAGTCCACGCCAGTCAGATGTCATGATTGTTGCCGGAACACTGGTTAACAAGATGGCACCCGCCTTACGTAAAGTTTACGACCAGATGTCAGAACCCAGATGGGTGATATCGATGGGATCCTGCGCCAACGGCGGAGGTTATTATCATTATTCCTATGCGGTTGTGCGTGGTTGTGACCGAATCGTTCCGGTCGACATCTATGTGCCCGGTTGTCCGCCAACTGCGGAAGCCCTTTTGTTCGGAATTATCCAGCTACAAAAGAAAATCAAACGTACTGGTCAAAACACTTTTTCACGATAATCAGCTCTGCATTACACGAAAATGACAACATCATTGGAAATGTTTCACGATCAGTTACGTCAGCGATTTGATGACAAGTTACTTTCATCAGCGCTGGCTAACGATCAGGTGACGCTGGAACTGGAGCCGAAAAATCTGATTGAGGTTTGTTCTGCTTTGCGCGATGAAGATGCATTCCAGTTTAGCCAGTTGTCAGATCTTTGTGGTCTGGATTACCTGACTTACGGGCAGTCGGATTGGGAAACTCAGGATACTACCAGTACCGGATTTAGCCGCGGAGTTAGCGTTGACAGCATCAATGAAAATCAGAATATGCATGCCAGGTTTTGCGTGGTTTATCATCTACTGTCTGTAAACCACAATCGCCGCCTGAGAGTACGTTGTATTATTAAAGAAGAGCCGCCACGAGTAACATCTGTTGTGTCTATCTGGGCATCCGCAAACTGGTTTGAAAGAGAGGCTTTTGATCTTTTCGGCATTCTGTTCGACGGTCATCCTGATCTGCGCCGCATTTTGACGGATTATGGTTTCATTGGACATCCCTTCCGCAAAGATTTTCCGCTCGAAGGTAATGTTGAAGTACGTTATGACCCGGATAAAGGTCGCGTGGTTTATCAACCCGTAACAATTAAAAACCGAACACTGGTACCAAGGGTGATCAGAAAAGATAATCGCTATGAAAAAAGTGAAGAGTTGAAAAGCGAAAGTGAATAGCCAAAAATCAGGGTCTGTTTGTCTTCCATCTTCACCACTGTTGAGTCTGAAAAAGCGCCAATCAAGGTGCGAGGA
>JABHFC010000179.1 GCA_018676275.1 Gammaproteobacteria bacterium
CAATTTGTCGGCCGATATTCTCGATCACTTTCAGATCGGCACCGGCTATTTTTATACCAACGGGCGTCTTGATACCTGTCGCTAACATATCTATACGAGTCTTTATCGGCATCACCCAGGCGTTAGTTATACCCGGTAGTTTTACCAGGGCATTTAATTCGGCCTTTATATCTTCAATACTTATTCCTTCGCGCCATTGCTCCTTTGGCTTAAACCTTATAAGTGTTTCAATCATACTTAGCGGTGCCGGATCCGTTGCGGTTTCAGCACGACCGATTTTACCAAAAACGCTGTCCACCTCGGGTACTGTACGAATCAGCTTGTCCGTTTGCTGTAATAACTGTTGTGCTTTACCGATTGAAATACCAGGTAATGTTGTCGGCATATACATCAAATCGCCTTCATCCAAATCCGGCATGAATTCACTACCAAGTTGAGTGAAAGGCCACAAACCAACAAGCATAATCATCAACGCAAACACTACGGTGAGGACTGGCATAGCCAGCACGCCTTTAATTATCGGTTTATAGATATGAATCATAAAACGGGAGACAGGGTTTCTACTGGAAGAAATAATTCTTCCACGTACAAAATAACCCAAAATAACGGGGATAAGTGTGACCGCCAGAACAGTCGCCGCGATCATTGCATAGAGCCAGGTAAAGGCCAGTGGTGAAAACATTCTGCCTTCCTGTGCCTGCAATGTGAAAATGGGTAGCACGCTCATGGCAGTGATTAGTAAGGAAAAAAACAAAGGTGGCCCAACTTCCGTGGTAGCTTTCTCAATTGTTTTCCAGTGATCCCTGTTTTCGCCTGCTTTTTCTATATGCTTATGAACGTTATCAATCATAACAATGGCCGCATCCACCATCACACCAATCGCTATTGCGATACCTCCAAGAGACATGATATTGGCATTTATACCCTGCGCTCTCATGATTATGAAAGCCATGAGAATACCAAGAGGCAGGCTTACAACTACTACCAGGGAGGAGCGAAAGTGCAATAGAAAAAATATGCAAACCAGCGTTACCATTAATAATTCCAGCGACAATGCATGACGCAATGTATTAATCGCCGATTGAATCAGTCCGGAACGATCATAAGTTTCAACGATCTCGACACCTTCTGGTAACCCGCCTTCCAATGTTTTCAGTTTATTTTTAACTGCATTAATAACTTTTTGTGCATTCTCACCCGAGCGCATAATTATGATGCCACCCACTACTTCGCCTTCACCATTTAGTTCGGCAATACCACGTCGTAATTGGGGGCCAACGCGCACTTCGGCAACATCACTAAGAAGAATAGGTGTACCTCTGACATTAACGGCAAGAGGAATATTGCGAAGGTCATCCAGGCCGCTGATATAACCTGTCACTCTGACCATGTATTCCGCTTCTGCCATCTCAATGACCGAGGCGCCTGCTTCCTGATTGGCGCTTTTAATTGCATGCTGAATTGTCGATATCGGCAGGTCGTAGGCGCGTAACAGGTCCGGATCAACAACAACCTGATACTGTTTCACCATCCCTCCGAGGGTAGCCACTTCAGCTACACCAGGAACTGTCTGTAATTCATATTTTAGAAACCAGTCTTGCAGCGCGCGTAACTGTGACAGATCATTATTACCACTTCGATCTACCAGGGCATATTCATATATCCAGCCCACACCGGTAGCATCCGGACCGAGTTCGGGTTTCGCGCCTGCCGGTAGTCGACTGGCTACCTGGCTCAGGTATTCGAGTACACGCGATCGCGCCCAATATAAATCTGTTCCTTCTTCAAAAATAATATAGACATAGGAATCACCAAAGAAGGAATAGCCACGAACCGTCACCGCGTAAGGCACAGACAACATGGCAGTAGTTAAGGGATAGGTGACTTGATCTTCCACCACCTGCGGCGCCTGACCAGGATAGGATGTTTTTATAATAACCTGTACATCGGAAAGGTCCGGAATAGCATCCACCGGTGTCTGTATTACTGCGACAATCCCGACTATGGTCAGAATGAAGGCTGCCAGTAGCACCAGAAAGCGATTCGCAAGCGACCATCGTATAATCAGCTTAATCATTTTCTTCTATCATCCTTGTCATGGGGGATTCTTCCATCACATCAGGGATTGGTTCCATACGTAGCAGGCTCGCTTTCAAACTGGACTCCGAATCAATAAGGAATTGAGAGGTAACTACTATTTGTTCGCCCTCTTCCAGTCCGCTTTGTATTTCTATGTAATCACCGCTTTCTATACCCGGGCTTACCGGGCGTGCTTCAAATCGACCACCTTCCAACGCGACGATTACCCGATCCTGTTTGGCATCACGGATCAGTGCTTCACGCGGGATACTCAATGCCTCTCTTTTTTCATCAACATAAATATCAACATGGGCATACATGTTAGGCATGAATAATCCTTCACTATTATCAAATCGTAAACGGATTCGTAAGGTACGCGTTACCGGATCCAGGTCCGGATAGATATATTCCACCGAACCAGTCCAGACACGACCAATAAAAGAAGGAAGACGTGCTTCTGCAATCTGGCCAGACTTTACCCAGGCCGATTGTCGCTCAAATACTTCAGCAATAAGCCAGACATAATCCAGGTTGGCAATACTGATTACTTCTGTGTCCGGCTTGATGTACATACCCTCTCTGACATTCAGGCGTGAAAGCACACCGGATTGTGAAGCATAATATTTAATGTATTGTTCTACCTTACGAGATTTTTCGATTCTCTTGATTTGCGAATTCGATATGCCCAGGGCAATTAGTCGCTGTTTTGATGCTTCTTTGAGCGACTTGTTTCTATTTACAAGTGACTGAAGATACTCTTCCTGCGCATTTACCAATGTGGGTGAATAAAGTTCGAACAGTAGTTGATTTTTTTCTACACGCTCACCTTCCGCCCGAACAGTAAGACTTTCTATCCATCCGTCGGTACGAGTATGAATATGACTTATTCGTGTTTCGTCGTAATCCAGATAACCAACTGTACTTATCTTGCGGGTAAGTGGAACCCGCTGAACCAGAGCCGTACGCACACCAAGATTATTAATGACCTCTGGTGATATTTTTACTGTAGAACCCGTATCACCAGCGTTATCTTTATAAACAGCAACAAGATCCATTCCCATTGGCGATTTACCTGGCTCATCTCTACGAAATGAAGCATCCATTGGTGCGACCCAATAAAGCGGTTTTTTCTGTGTTGTTTTCAGCTCGCCACTCTTATCACTCATTGAGTTCTTTAAGGGAAATTCAATATATGAACCTAAACCAACCCCAATCAGCAATACGCTTATCAACATCAAACTATTTTTCATCTTTCCTCTCCTGCATAGTAGAGCAAGTCGACCTGTGACCTGGCCTGATCAACACTTAAACGAAGCATTGCCAGCCGTGTATTCAGTTCCGTTAATCGAGCTCGTACCAGCGTGGTAAAATCTGCTATGTCATTTTGATAGGCTTTTAGTGTTGCCTCCGCATTCTGCTCTGCTTCAATAATTGTTCGCGATTCATACAGGGAGTAACGTTTGCCCAATTGTTTCCAACGAGCATAGTTTCGTTCAGTTTGACGTTTTAATTCACGCAACCGATCAGTTCGTTTGAATTTTGCTGCAAGGTGCTTTTGTTGACTGGCTGACAGGCGTTTGTCCTGCCGTTTATCCGTAAAGATAGGAATATCGACTAACACCATCGCGGAAAAAAAATCAGCACGACCACTGCCATTCAAATCTCTTCCTGTTCGCTCACCATAAGTAACATCAAGCAAAATGCCTGGCTTATATTGCTCCTTTGCAATCTGAACCTGATGCTTACTGGCATCAATCAAACTATCCTGTGCAAGTATTAGTGGGTGTTGATGCAGATTAGTCGTAATTGAGCTCAAGCTTGAGAGAGCATTCAATACTGGCTGCTCTTCAGGTAATGTACGTGAAGCATGTTCGAGGCTTATCCATTTCGACAATTCAGCTATGGCCATTTCTTTCATGCCACTTATTTCACTAAGCTTGTCCTGTAACAAAGACAACTCCAGCTGTGCACGTAAGACATCATGCTGGTTATCTCTACCTACAGCATATTGCCTTTCAGTAATGTCGAGTAACTGGGAAAATAGTTGCTCGTTCTCGGTGAGAATGTTTCCACTTTGTTTTTGAAAATACAAATCAATATAAGCTTTGCGTACCGATCTCAACACCAGCAGTCGTTGATTAGCAGCACGGGCTGATTCAACACCAGCTAATGATTCTGTTTTTCCACTTTTATATGCCAGCGTTTTTCCACGCGGAAACAATTGTTGAACACCGATTTGTAATTGCGTCATCGGTTCCTGACCCCGGTCAAAGGTATCAAGGGGAAAATTCATTGCTCCTACTTTCAGACGCGGATCGGCGAACTGGGCATCTGCGACAGCCTGGTAATTCAGGGCATCAGCCTCTGCTGTAAAACTCTGGCTTAAGGTATCCAGGTTCAGGGCAAGATTCTCTGCCTCAGATAAACCTAAATATGTAGATGTATCTTCGGCACCTACATTACTTATTGTTAAAACCAGGATTGCAACAATGGTGACAATACCAGTAATAATATCTTTTGCCCTAAGGGGCAGACTTTTGAAAAACATAACGCACTCCTATACTGAAACTCCAAACGA
The DNA here is from genome assembly GCA_018676275.1 of Gammaproteobacteria bacterium. Classification (GTDB taxonomy): domain Bacteria; phylum Pseudomonadota; class Gammaproteobacteria; order Eutrophobiales; family Eutrophobiaceae; genus WLWS01. The sequence continues at coordinate 4,658 of JABHFC010000179.1, forward strand.
AAAGGATGGTTCAATACAGAGGTGTTTATTTTAGTTGTACACAGAATCTATCTAGAGGTAGGAAGCAGGCGCGTTCGAAAACCAGGGAACTGCTATTCAGTGACAGCAATGATTGTGAAATTGATATCGGTGAATTTTGCTGATGATAAGCAAAGACACTAGCATGATAGCTATTACTGATTTTCTCTGCTGCAGTTTGCAAACTGTCCGCAGCAATAATATTGTTATTATCTTCATCGCAGGATCCAAAACAATCATCGTCCAGCATTTGCTCATTCATTGATTCCTGAGGAGCCGTATCTTGCTGACAGTGATCACTACTTTCCTGTTGGGGTAAATCATTATCGATGGCGGCGTAGGCCTGACAATGCTGACAAAAAAGTGACAGCCAGCCACCGAGGAACATTACCAGTACCCCGGATATCAACGGAACCTGCTTTTTTCGAAAATATGTCAACATATTTAATTTAAGGA
>JABHFC010000003.1 GCA_018676275.1 Gammaproteobacteria bacterium
ATTGCATTTTTTGCTGCCAAACTTCCCATCAAGTTAATAAAAAACTTAACTTTCAACAAACAAGGAGACGACCATGAAATATATAGCAACACTTATTATTATGTTAAGCGCATTCATGCAACCTGCATTTGCTGAAAAAGGCAATCGTGGCGATCATTCAGAACGCCGGGCTAAGCATATGGAAAGAATGATAGAAGAGCTAAAGCTCAATACTGAACAGGAACCTGCCGTCAGGCAAATTCTCGAAGAACAACACAGCAAATTGCTCAGCGAAAGACAGGCAGTCCATGAACAATTGAAACCGAAAATGGAAGCATTAAAGGCAGAAACAGGTCAGCGCTTATCCACGGTGTTAACTGATGAGCAACTTCAAACCTTTAATGCACAAATGGAAAGACATCAGCAGAAAAGACAAAATCGGAAAAACCGGTGGCGCAACAAGGAAGATAGATAAATAGCTCGCTCAATAGCTATTCGAAAAAAAACAGAGTTAGATAACAAAGGCTTCTCCCTCACTTCGTTATTCTTCCCCCTCCTCTGTTCCCTCTCCTCCTGTGATGGATCCCCCTTGATCACAGGACGGAGAGGTTTTTATGTTTAAACCTTCTAAACCCCAGGCACTACAATTAATAGTTACAGGAAATGAGTTTTTCTTATCTTGCCAGTAATATCATCCGGCAAAAATGATTTCTCCAGAGCATATAGATTCATTTTTCTGAAATCTTCATTGTTAAAACCATAATACTTTTCGGCAACTTCATATTCATTTGTTAAATCGATATCCATTAATTGTGGATCATCTGAATTAATACTGACTTTGACACCGGCGCGATAAAAATCCGGTAATGGGTGTTCAGCAAGTACAGGAACACATTGAGTTAACCAGTTTGAGGTCGGACAAAGCTCCAGCAAGACATCTCTCTCTTTCAACATCTCGACCACTTGCATATCCTGCCAGGCATTAACACCATGACCAATACGATCAGGATTCAGGACTTCCAGGGTTTTCTGAACACCTGATGCATCCGTATCTTCACCACTATGCACAGTGATACCTAATCCGGCTTCACGAGAGATATTAACCAGTTCACTAAAATCAGACGGCTCGGTCGTGTTTTCTCTATCTGCCAGATCGAAACCAAGCAGTCTATCTGCTCCAGGGTGACGACCATTTTTCGAATACGAGATAACATCAAGCGTGCCTTGTCTGTTGGCTTCGTAATCCAGGGTTCTTGATACAATTGTAATAAGACCTACCTGTATATCGTACTTGACCATTCCATCGACAATACCATCAATGACACCTTCGATAATTTCATCATTACTAATTTCCTTATCAAGTGAGATAAAAGCCGGGCTAAAACGTAATTCAATTAGTTTTATGCCATCATGAAAAGCATCTTCTACATTTTCAAATGCAATACGCTTTATTGCTTCAAAAGAGCAACTTACTTTCTGTATCGTATCAAAGGCTTCCAGCACAGCAGCCAGATCCTGCATCGGTTCCGTAATCGTAGAACGTTTCTTCAAACTGACAATATCAGCTATATCAATATCCAGATTATTGCGTTTACTGATATCAACAATGGTTTCCTGACGTATAGATCCATCAAGATGTCGATGCAGTTCGACCTTGGGCATCTTACGCAGAGGTGAAGTTCGATTAACAGCCATTAATAAATCATACTGCTTAACATACCGCCATCTAAAACCAGATTTTGCCCGCTAATCCAGCGCGCTGCGGGAGAGGCAAGAAACAGGCAGCCATCAGCAACATCTTCGGGTTCCCCCATGCGTCCAAGTGGAGCCTGCTTCTGCCAACGGGCAACACCATCCGGCCAATTTTCTTCTAGTCCCTCTCGAGCAATCAGACCCGGTGACACTGTATTTACACGAATATTATATTGACCAAGCTCCTGTGCGGCAGAACGGGTGAACATCACTACCGCCGCCTTGGCACTACTGTAATGACTATGATCGATTGCAGGGTTGAGTGCAGATGTTGAACCCATGTTAACTATTGCTCCACCACCTGCTTCCTTCATCTGATGTGCAGCCGCTTGAGTACAGAGCATCGCAGTTTCTACATTGGCACTATACATCGCTCGCCAATCATCAAGACTCATTTCCATCAAAGACACATTAGGGAAAACCCCAGCATTATTGACAAGCACGTCCAGTCCGCCAAAAGCTTTCACTGTTTCTGTAACAAGCCTTTTGCATTCTTCTTGATTGGACAATTCCGCCTGCAAAGCTAAAGCGTGCCCGCCATTTTTGCTTATTGATTCAACAACTTTGTTGGCGCCCTCTTTACTACCTCGGTAATGAACAACAACATTAGCGCCTGCTTCCGCGAAGCGACGAGCAATACCTGCACCAATTCCCTGACTGGCGCCGGTAACTACAACTGTTTTAGCAGAAAAATCGAGTAACTCTTTTGTAGCAGGTATCATATAAGCAGGTATCCCTTATTATCATTTGTGATAGTCAAAATTTGGCTGGAATGCACTAAGGCTACGGGCATTTCGAATCTAAAACGTCTGGCCAAGAAATAAGTAAGCAGAGCGCTTACCATGTTCAGCTCCACCATAGGACAGGTAGACAGGGCCAAGAATAGTATCAAGCATAAGGAAAACACTACCGGCAACGAGTAAATTATTATATTGAGGCCTGTTCAGGTCATTTTTAATATAGCCGGCTTCCATAGATGCACCAAGATAAATTGACACATCAAGTGCAGACAGGTTTACGTCGCTGATTTGATAATAATATAGCATTCTACCAATAGCAGCATGTCTACCTGCAAGCTCACCAGGCGCATAACCTGAAAAGGTGAATATGCCACCTGAGCTCACACCATTTATATTTCTACCATAATCCCTGGTAACACCACTTACATTCCACCAGTGCAGCAGAGTATGTTTTCCCCATGTTTGGGGTTTCAGAAATAATGCTTCAGACACATCAAAACTAATATCTGCTCCCAGGCTTTCGCGTATTCCAAACCAACTTACATTCAGCGCCGTTCCTGATTTTGGTATACCAAAATCGTCAATAGTATCGTAGCGAAATGAGCCAATCACCCCTGCAGTCTCTCCACTGTTTTGCCCTAATGCTGGATCACCAATGTGAATACTGGAATTGCCAAAAGACTTGATAAAAGCAACTCGAAATTGTCCCCAGTTGCCTAAATTGCGTCCAGCCGTAATCAACAGTTCTGTTTCTTCATTGCGAAACTGTGCAATACGATTTCCTCTATCAAAAAGAGTCGTGCTCGATCTTCCTGCCTTCACTGCAGGACTAATAAACCATCTCGAAGCATAATCAAGTGGTTGATAAAATTCTGCTAATAGACCTGGTGATTGCCCAAGTTGCGCTTCCAGGCGCAACTCTCCACCCAGTCCATTTAACTCCGTACTTGTCAATCGAGTGGCCAGGTTGTAATCACTGGTTCCATGAAAATCATCTTCAAGGTTAATACCAAATTGCAAATAATGAGGACCCCAGCTTTTTTTCTTTCCCTTGATAAGCAAATCAGTACCAGCTGCATTCTCTTCCAGAGAATACTTGACCGATTCAAAGGTATCGAAACCATAGACATTAGAGATATCTTCTTCCAGCTGGGCGATATCAAGTGGTTTTCCTATCATATCGGAGAGTCGTTCTTCTATAACCCGTGGAGAAAGTCTGGATTCGTTCTCAACAATAACATTGTTAATCGTAGGTGTACCGTAGCGACGTTGAGCAAGCTGTTGCCGGAAGTTCGTATAGGTATTGTCCGAAACTACTAACGAGGACAATGCTTGTACTGACTCTTTTGCTTTAGCTTCTCCAAGGTTCATCGCTTCTTCGAGTCGCTGAAAATCCCTGGAATCCAGGTTCCCCAGTTCTGGCGATATCAAAATATCTTGTGGTTCTAATTTAGCAAGTTGCTCCTGGGTACGCTTTACAATCATGATCGTCAACATTTGCCTGGTAACCGCCAAAGCAGAATCAAGCTCCTTTGCATCCTCTAAGGGAAAACCAATATCAACAACAATTAGTATCTCCGCTCCCATTTCTCGCGCGATTTGCACAGGTAGATTATTGACAATGCCACCATCGGCCAGAACACGACCATCATAGTGCACCGGCTTAAATATTCCTGGTAAAGACATACTCGCGCGAATTGCCATGGCGAGGTCCCCTGATTTAATCGCAATTGCTTCTCCGCTGCCAAGATCCGTTGCAATAGCACGAAAAGGGATAGGAAGTTGATCAAAATCCTTGATCGTTGCAACAGGCAAAATATGTCGTTTTAATGTCATTTCCAAATTTTGCCCCTGCACTAATCCTTTCGGAAATATAAGTCCCTCCTTGTTAACGCCCATATCAAAATCCACCAGAAACCCATTATCATCGTCTTTACGACGAAAGGGGCGATCCGCCCTTGGCGGACTATCCTGAAATAATGCGCGCCACTCGTCATCAATGATTGCCTGCTCAATTTCGTTCGCTGTCATACCGCTTGCGTACAAACCACCAACAATCGCTCCCATACTGGTTCCGGTAATAAAATCTATCGGAATCTTTTGCTCTTCCAGTATTTTCAGCACCCCAATATGCGCTGCGCCTCTGGCACCACCCCCACTGAGAACCAGACCAATTTTGGGCTTTGAGTCGATTTCTTCGGCCTGGCCAGATAAGGCAATTGATAGCAGGAATAAAGTGGGGAAAAAAACTCTGAGTGCTATGTACTTCATGGCATCCTCTTCAAGTTGTTATTAAAGGACTCATCATGCTGAACTGATGTGACGCATGTGCGGCTTCTTCTTTAGAATTTATGCTTCCGTTAGTACGAAAATATAGATTAACTTTATCTTTTCGCCTGGACCTTACTTCGATTTCTACAAGCTCAAGTCTGTTTGCCGTAGGACTTGAATTTTTCCAGGTTTATTTGCATTTCTTCCTTATCCAGTATAACTAGCTCACCTATTTGCAGACTATAAAAGTATTGTTTTGCCAATTCTTCTATTTCAATAGCCAACTTAAAAGCAGAAGAAATATCTTTGTCTAATGCAATCATCCCGTGGTTAGCCATCAGACAAGCCTTTCTATCCTTTAATGCTTTGACCACATGTAAAGAAAGCTCTTCTGTACCAAAGGTCGCATAATCAGCACAACGAATTGAGTCTCCTCCCGCAATTGCAATGACATAATGAAAAGCAGGAATCGATTTTCTGTTACAGGCTATCGCGGTAGCAAAAGGAGAATGGACATGAACAATCGAGCCCGCTTCTTTGCGTTCAAGGTATATGTCCCGATGGAACCGCCATTCGCTGGATGGTTTTAAATGGCCGCTTATTACGTCACCAGCCTCATTTAATTCAACCAATAAGCCTGGTTCCAGCGCGTCATAAGAAACGCCTGTAGGTGTGACCAGAAAACCTCTTTCAGTACGCGCACTCAAATTCCCTGCCGTACCTACACCTAAGCCATTCGCAGAATACATACGAACGGTATCAATAATTTCCTGCTTTATCTGCTCATCTGAAGACATTTCTTTATTTCTAATAACTAGTTAAACAGCGCGCGTAAATTTTCCCGGAAAGGAGGTCTAACTATTCCTTTCTCGGTAATAATAGCAGTAATGAATTCTGCAGGGGTAACATCGAAAGCAGGGTTACCGACATCAATTCCTTCTGGCGCAATTCTTTCGCTTCCTACATAGACAACTTCAGCACCTTCCCTTTCTTCAATATCAATCTCATCACCATTATCAGTCATTAAATCTATAGTAGATGTGGGTCCGGCAACATAGAACGGCACTTTATGAGCGTGGGCAACCAGCGCGAGATTATATGTACCTATTTTATTTGCCGTATCACCATTAGCAGCCACTCTGTCACAACCAACCACACAAAAATCAACCTTCCTCTGCTTCATATAAAAACCAGATGCACCATCCACAATCAACTTGTGCGGTATTCCCAGTTGTTTCAGCTCCCAGGAAGTTAAGCGCGCACCTTGAAGTCTTGGCCGGGTTTCATCCACCAGTACAGAAATTTTACGTCCGTGTTCGTGGGCTGTTCTTATAATACCCAGTGCCGTTCCGTACCCAACAGTGGCTAAACCACCTGTGTTGCAATGATGTATAGCCTGTGCATTTTCTGGCACCAGTTCGAGTGCGTTCAAACCGATCTGCCGGCAAATCTCAACATCCTGTTTTGCAATCGCATGTGCCTCATCCAGCACAAGCTTTATTAAACTGCTGGCATCTGAATATTCTTTTCTATTAACAATTTCGTACATCCTGTCCAGTGTCCAGAACAAATTTACCGCAGTTGGCCTTGATCGCCGTAGAACATCATCTGCCTTTTTATAATCAGCTAGTAGTACATCAAGTTCATTACTATTCTGGTGACATAGTTCTACAGCCAGTCCATAGGCAGCTGCGGCACCGATAGCCGGTGCACCACGGATAACCATTTCTCTTATTGCCAGTGCTACACCTTCGGCACTGTCATACTCCAGGTACTCCACCTGGCCAGGCAATATACGTTGATCCAGCATTCTCACTTTGTTGGAAGCTGTAATCCACTCAATACTTTTGTATTCCAATCTTAAGACCTCAATTATTCAGATAACCGTTCGAAACGTAATAATTAAATCAATTCCCTTATTAAAAACAGCAGTGCTATCGCATTAACTTAACATTATAATGCCAGTAATTAAATTTACTGTTCAATTCAATCCTGTAAAGAGGACAAATTAGTGACAATTAATCATCCGGCCCCATTGTTTCAGTTATTTTGGTTCCTCATATTGGCTTCAAGCTCTATTACTGCGAAGGCTGATTCTGTTGACTTAATAATAGCTGCCGATTACATCGTAACAATGGACGATGAAAACACAGTCATTACAGATGGCGCCATCGCGATTGACAAAGGGCTAATTGTTGCCATTGATAGCAGAACCTCAATTGAAAAGGCTTTTACTGCAAGGCAGAAAATCGAGGGGAAGAATCGTGTTCTGATGCCAGGTCTTATTAATGGCCATACCCACGCTGCTATGACTCTGTTTCGTGGTATCGCTGATGATTTACCATTAATGGAATGGTTAACAAAGTATATTTTTCCTGCCGAAATCCGTTTCGTCAATCCGGAGTTTGTACGCACTGGCACCCAGTTAGCCTGTCTTGAAATGATCAAAGGAGGCACAACAACTTTCGTTGATATGTATTTTCATCCGAGAGAAATCGCAAAAGTTGTTGATAAATGCGGTATGCGTGCGGTGATTGGAGCTGCTGTTATTGAACAGGAAAGCGGTTACACGAAAGACTTCAGGGACGCTATGAATAAAGCCGAGAGTTTTATTTCACAATGGCAAGGAAAGAATAGTCGAATCTCCCCTGCCATTGCCGCACATGCGGCCTATACCATTTCACCTGATAATCTGAAGTTTATCCGGCAGCGGGCGAATAAATTAGGCGTGCCAATCTCCATTCACCTGTCTGAGTCAAGAGCTGAACTGGAAATTGTTAACAAGTTGTATGGTGATACTTCAATAAATCATCTTGAAGGGATCGATTTTTTCAACGGACCAACCATCGGCGCTCATGTGGTTTGGCCAACTGAAAACGAAATCTCTATTTTGGTAAAGCGTAAGGTCGGTGCCATTCATAATCCGACTTCTAATATGAAAATTGCTTCTGGTTTCGCGCCTATACCTGAAATGATTGCTGCTGGTGTACATGTCGGTCTGGGCACAGACGGCGCTGCTTCCAACAATGATCTGGATATGTGGGATGAAATCCGTATGGCGGCTTTTATTCACAAAGGACGCCTGCTCGATCCGAAAACCATGCCTGCAGCTATGGTCTTAAATATTGCTACCAGCGGTGGCGCCAAAGCCATCGGCCTCGGCGATGCAGTGGGTTCTTTAACAGCAGGTCGTCGTGCTGATCTGATTCAAATTTCTCTCGAAGCCACACACCTTGTTCCTTTGTATGATGTCATTTCTCATCTGGCCTATGCTGTAGATGCACAGGATGTACAAACCGTTATCGTCGATGGAGAAATTCTGATGCGTGACCGTAAGGTACTGACAATAGATGAGGATGAAGTCATTAGAAAAGCCAGAGTTATAGCTGCAAAAGTTAATGCAGAGATTCGCTCCAGCCAATAATCAGAACAAACTGGCACCCTCTTAATGAACAAGCTTACAGCAGATGAGATAATTAGGTATCTCGGACTACAGCCATTGCCATTGGAAGGTGGATATTTCAAAGTTAGCTATACAGCCAGCGAAACAATTCAGGCAAATGCCCTGCCAGAGCGCTATACGAAAAATCGTAACATGGCTGGTGCAATATATTTTCTGGAAACAGCCGAACAATTCTCCGCAATGCATAAACTTCCTACCGATGAACTGTATTACTATCATCTGGGTGACCCGATGGAGATGCTCTTCCTTCATCCAGATGGCAGTGGAGAAATACGTATACTAGGCCCGGACCTGACTGCTGGACAGCAATTACAGTTAGTCGCTCCAC
>JABHFC010000180.1 GCA_018676275.1 Gammaproteobacteria bacterium
GCCGATCGGAGTTGAGGGATTAACTATTGTCACTGGTAGTTGATGAGATGCGACAAGTTTATGCACTTCCTCCTCAGCCAGGTACTTTGAGCGTTTATAGTGACCAATCATGTTGTCAAGACTGACGGGAGTAGTCTCATTAGCAGGACTAAGATCAGCGTTTATACCCAGGGTTGCTACACTGCTTGTATAGACTGCTTTTTTGACACCAGCCTCTGCTGCATGCTGCATTAACAGTCGTGTGCCATCGACATTAGTAAGGTACATTTGCGCAGGGTCGGGTATCCATAAACGATAATCAGCTGCGACATGGAAAAGGTAATCACAGTTTGTTACTGCATTTTTTAATGATGATGAGTCAGTCAGATCACCTTCGACAATCTCAACAGGAAGATTGGCCAGGTTTTGGCGATTACTCCCGGCTCTAACCAGGGCGCGTACTTCGTGTCCTTCATCAAGCAAGAGCCTGAGAACGGCTGAACCGACGAAACCGTTGGCACCGGTGATCAGGGTAAGCATAAGCTAAGATGATTAGCTGTGATCCGAATATCGCCTGGGGTATAAATATGACAACAGGCCAGACGTGCATGCCAGGGTTTGTTATCAGCTATGCTCATTCTTTGCAGGTAATTGACTGGCTAGCAAGCTGGGTAATACAAACAACATACATATCAATGTCATTGCGACACCAATGGTCAGTAGTTTTCCCATACTTGCTGTGCCGAGTTGTGGTGAGAAAGCCAGGTTGCCGATACTTCCCATCGTAGTCATGGAGCTAACTACGACCGCCCGGGCAGAACTGGTGCCAAGTAAACTTCCATCACTCGGCATAGCGGTACGAAAACGATGCAGGATGTGAATACCACTATCAACACCAATTCCCAAAATCAAAGGTAAGGCAATCACATTTGCAAAGTTAAGTGGGATATCCAGTAATACACTAAGACCGCCAGTAAGAATTGCCGCAGTTAACAAAGAAGCAACGATATAAATAGAATCGCGTTTGTGAGCCAGTAATATCAGAAGAAAGACGGTAATCACCAGCAAGGCATAACTAAATGCCTGTTTGAAGGCCTTAATAACAGCATCGCTGGCTTCAATATTAATAACAGGTGAACCGACGACCCTGGAATCGGCCGCCTGCAGTTGTTCAACAAATCGACGCATTGCATCGTTGTCCTGAATGTTTTCACTCGGATAAATTTCTATCAGGTAACGTTCTCCGTCCCGGTTTAACCAACGGTCTGAAAATTCCTCAGGCAGGTTTGCTTCGCTTATATAGTCAGCATTCAAGGAGGCACTAAGCGTTTCGATTCTCCCCGGCAGGGAATCGAGCAGACTGCCTTCAAACCGCGATAGTTGTTTGGCCAGTTTATCAGTAGTCTCATTTCTGCCTGCATCAACAAAGCTGCTTAGCTTGTGTTGAAATTCGAGCAATAAAGGATCTGAACGAGTCAGTGGTGAGTCCTGCAACTTCCGGGAAAACTGATTCAAAATTTCCAGTCGTTGTTGATCGTTGAGCGTACTGTTTTGCGGTGCTGCAGTTAAATCACCCAGCAGCAGATCCATTTCTTCTATAACAGCGAGCTTGTCATCCTGATCTTCAGGGATAAAATCTTCCAACCATAGTAATTTATCTACCAGGGGTAATTGCTGCAAATTATTGACGATTGTTACAGCATCTTCCTTACTCTTGCCAAGAATAATCCCTGTCCATGGAGAAGTATCACTATCAGCCAATAGCTCCTGGTAGACCTGTACTGACTCGTTACTCTGATCCTGTAGATTTAATGTATTGTAATCGAATCGAATTTGGGTAATAAAACCAAGTAATATTATTACTGTAACCAGTGTTATTAGTTTTATATTTCGTGACTGGGTAAAAGGTAAGACGAAAAGTGAAGATAAATACTTGCCTGGTTTTATTGATCGTGGTTTTTTACTATCAGGTAATGGCATCAGGTTTAGCAGGGCAGGCAGTAGCGTTAATGTTACTATCAGGCTGATGAACATACCGCCACCAGAAATCCAGCCCAGTTCTGCCACGCCGTCATAGTCTGTTGGCATAAAAGCAAAAAAGCCGGTAGCTGTCGTTGCCGCACAAAGGAATAGAGAACTGCCGATGTTTACGGAGGTTTCCCTGATAGCATTGTGGTTATCATGTCCACCGAAGCGCAATTCGCGATAGCGCAGACAATAATGAATAGCGAAGTCCACGCCCAAACCGATATAGAGTACCGCAAAGGCTACCGAAATCAGGTTCAGCTTACCGACGGTAAACGTGGCAAAAGCCGCTGTTAATATCAGGCCGAATACCAGCGTCGTCAATGTTGCGATGACAAGCCGCAACGATCCCAGGCCGACCAGCATTATTATCGAGACCATCGTAAATGCGAGTAACATGGCGATCTCGGTACCACGAGTTACGCTGAGCAGATCCTCATGAGACAGGGCCGCACTACCACTCAGCCTGACCGTCGCACCAATAACGTCCTTTATCTGCGGATCGTGGCTTAGCTGTCTCAGTTTTTCCATATGTTCAGTGGCAGGCATCAACTCACTGTAATCCAGCTCAGGCTGCAGGATTATAAACTCACGATAAACTGCTTTGTCTTTGTCCTCGTCTTCACCGCTCATCAACTTGTGCCAGCTTACCCGGTAGGGTTCCTGTGCACGTGTCGCATCAATCGCCTCATTAATTTGTGATAGCAGTAATTCGATATCAATGTCATCCCCGTCTTCACGAGCATCAACTGCATCTTCGAGCATGGCAAACAAGCCACGCAGAGTTTGATCCTGAGTCAATCTGCCAAGAAAGGGCTGGATGCTTGCAAGGTTGTCCGCAAGATCCTGGAGCTCATCGACATCGAGAAACAACAGGGCCGAATCTTTAAATATCGATAGCTCGTTCGGATAATAGACGGACTTGAATAGTGTTTTTTCGCTCAGTAGCTGCTGATAAAGCAGGTCGGCTGCATCGAGGGCCTGGTCCGGTGTGCTGGCTTCCACCGCGACCAGGATATTATCAGTATATTGCGGGAAGTTAAGTTCGTAATCGAGATCCAGTTTTCGCCAGTTTAATTCTGCAGATAGCATATCCTTGGTATCGGTATTCATACCAAGGTTGTTCTTCGTATAGTTGAAAGCCAGCACTGCAAGAACCAGGCATAATAGTACTACCGAGACATTGAACCGTTGAACAAGATCAATCCAGTGTTTGAGGAACAGAAGGGCTTTTAGTCTTATACCTTGCATTTTCTTATCCGAGATTAGACCCTGAATACATACTGCTTGTCTGCAGCGCGCTCACAATCAGGCGGATAGCTGGCTCGCTTATCAATATAATACTGACGTCGATGATCACCTTCCGATAATCGATTATAAGTGACATATAAAACGCGTCTTGCCTTATCGGTCAGGTTCGGTTCAGAACGATGTGGCGCAAAGGAATCAAAGAAAACTGCATCACCAGGTTCTGTCGGTACCGGAACATAGCTCAGTGCATCTTCATCAAGTGGTTGCCATTGTTCACCAATCAAGCCCTGCCTGTGTTGTCCGGCCGCCATTTCCAGGCAACCATTTTCCAGAGTTGTTGCATCAATACTGACCAGAGCGGTGATATGTATTTTTGCATAGCGATCCCAGCCAGCCTGAACATCCTGATGGGCTTTGAAGCCATCGCCGCCAGGCATTTTAAAATTTATTTTATCCTTATATAACACGGCTTCCTCAGTAAACAATTGCGAGATACTACCCTTCATTTTCTCGTCATTGAAAAGCTGACTAAAACCTTTGTGATAAGGTTCAAAGTCTTCCAGTCGAGAGAGGATGCGTTGTTTCTGTTCGAGCTTGCTTTGCTCAAAATACATCATGTATTTACCCGGCACTTCGGGATAGTTGGTAACCTCATTAGTCCAGGCTGTAATCTCGCGCATTTCGTCAGTGTCATACAGACCTTTGACGACAAGAAAGCCATCTCGTTCAAAATCGGATAATTGATCTTCGTTTAGCATTAATTAAATTTTAGTTCTGCAGAATTATTTCGTTCCGGTCGCTCTTATAAACCACTTACCAGAATATGACAAGTTTGCTGATAAACAGACCCTAGTTCGCTAAAAACAGCTTTTCAGCGTGTTTACCAAGCCATTCCATACTGTGGCGGGCAGCCTTAAAGGCAGAACCAAGATTAATTAGATCTTTTATTAAGGAAGGTTGCGTAAGAATAGCACCCATCAGTCCCATTATGGCGACTTCACCAAAGGCATCGGTATTATCAAGAACCTTCGTCGGGATGCTGGTATCCGCCTCATCAACAATAACGCGTATGACTATTACAGGGAGATTGTGAAGCGTTGCCGCACTGGAAATCAGAGCACTTTCCATATCCACGGCAATGGCTCCGGTTTTCTCCCGCAAAGCCTGTTTGTCTGCACTATTCGCAATTACATTGCTGGTCGTAACAATATCACCGTGATGAATCACGGATGGACAGGTCTCCAGTTTTTGAATCACA
>JABHFC010000181.1 GCA_018676275.1 Gammaproteobacteria bacterium
ATGGGATGTTTGCAGATGATATGAGAGCTAGAAATAAAATAGCTTCTCAGATTTGGCTAGGTATTTCTGATGATAGTCATTTTGGAAGTCAGTTAAATTATGTTGAGTTATTTATTAATAATCAACATCAGGGGTTATACTGTTTAGGCCCAAAAATTAATGATGAGTTAATTGGTCTTTTTCGTCAGCATAAACCGGAACTATAAATATCTTCATGCAAGACAATTGGCAGAAATTTTTAGTACAACAAACAGCTAATATCGAAGATGGATTAGAACACGCTAGCGCTGTTGATATTTTTACAGACTTATCACCGTTTCATGTTCTGGCAATTGCCGGAGAAGACTCAGAAGGTTTCTTGCATGGTCAGTTTGCGAGCGACGTCTCCGCCCTTGCTGTAAATGAAGTACAACAAAGTAGCTGGTGCAACATTAAGGGGCGCGTTATCGCCAGCTTTTTGCTTTATCGTAGTCACGATTGTTTTTACCTTATCCTGGAAAGAGAACTGGCTGATATTGTGACTAAACGACTGCGAATGTTTGTTTTGCGATCCAGGGTCAGCATTGATGATAAAAGTGAGGACTTAATACGTATTGGTATCCGGGGTGAGGATACCCATAATCATTTAAATCAATTTCTCGAATCTATCCCTGAGACCGGTACTCTTTCATTGCTATCAATAAAAGATAATCCTGTCCGATCCATTATTCTGTGTCCTCCTGCACAGGCAGAAAGCTTGTGGCAACACCTCGCAGAAAAATCTATTGCTGTCGACAGTAAGCTTTGGTCAATGTATGACATAAGAGCTGGCATTGCCTGGATAGGTAAATCAAACTCCGAAGAGTTTTTACCACAAAGTCTGAATATGGATCTTACTGGTGGATTAAGTTTTGACAAGGGTTGCTACCCGGGTCAGGAAATAATTGCACGTATGCATTTTCGCGGGAAGCTGAAGCAACGTTTGTTTTTGGCACAGGTCCCTGGTAACGAAGCGGCAGCGGTAAAGACTAAACTATTTATAGCAGAACTTACTCAACATATAGGTATGGTCGTAAATTCTATTATGCTGGGAAACAATAAATGTTTAATGCTGGCAGTTTTAGATTTGGAAATTGACAGATCTGATGTCCATCTTAATTCCGTGGATGGGCCAAAAATAGAAGTTTTGACCCTACCTTATAGCCAGGACAGCTAATCAGGTATCAAAGCCGCGAATTCATTCAGATTGTCTTACGGAAAAATAACAACAAGCAGCTTTAAAGCTCCGTGGTGGCTCAGCGGAAGGCATGCACAAACTCTCTATCCGCAGGTTTTCCCAGGCCAACAAGCTTTGGATCTGCTACCTGAACGACTTGAATTACCCGATGGAGACTTCGTTGACCTGTGTTGGACTCGAAACACAAGTGGCCCCGTCATTGCCGTATTTCACGGACTCGAAGGTTCAATAAGTTCCCCTTATGCGAATAGCATAATGACTGCAATTCAAAACCGGGGTTGGCGTGGCGTGTTTATGCATTTTCGCGGCTGTAGTAATGAATTCAATCGACTGGATAGAAACTATCACTCCGGCGATACGGTCGATATTGCGTACCTTATAAAAACCTTGAGTCAGCGTTTTCCCGAGACACCTGTTGCTGCTGTGGGCTATTCACTCGGTGGTAATGCTCTACTGAAATATCTGGGTGAATATCCTCAACTAAACAGTCTTTCAGCAGCCGTGGCGGTCTCAGTGCCATTCTTACTCAATGTTGGCGCTGAACGTTTAAATCAGGGCTTCTCAAAAGTATATCAGCGGCACCTGATTGGTCGTTTAAAGAAAAAGATGAAGGCCAAATATCGTCAGCGCAAAGCACCGATATCTCTGGATAAAGTCGACAGCCTGAACACCTTTCGTCTGTTTGATAATCAGATTACCGCACCTTTGCATGGCTTTCGTGATGTTGATGATTATTACGATAGAAGTAGTTCGCGTCAGTATTTAAAATATATCAACACGCCGACATTAATCCTTCATGCACTAGATGATCCCTTTATGACAAGCGCTGCCATCCCTGAGGATAACGAACTGTCAGAGAAAGTTTGCCTTGAGTTATCAGACAAGGGTGGACATGTGGGTTTTATTGATGGTAAATATCCCTGGAGAGCCAATAATTGGCTTGAACAACGGATCCCTGGTTTTTTAACACATTATCTGGACTAACAAGTACGATGAAAGCACCTAGACTAATCTATTTAATCCTGTCTCTTGGCTGTGCCTGTTTATTGGGCTTTGGCTATTACCTGCAATTCGTTAAAGGTCTGGGTCCCTGCCCTCTTTGTATTCTTCAGCGAGTTGCCTATCTTGCCATTATCATCATTGCCTTCGTCGGTCTGATTCACGGACCAAAGATAACGGGGATTCGTATCTATAGTGGTTTAATAAGTCTTGCAGCACTGACAGGAGCAAGCATTGCCGGTCGTCAGGTCTGGTTACAGCATTTACCCGCCGATAAGGTGCCTGAATGTGGCCCAGGGCTGGAATACATGCTTGAGGTATTTTCCTTCGGAGAAACTATTGCAAAGGTATTCACCGGTTCCGGTGAATGCGCAGAAGTAGCCTGGTCATTTCTGACGCTGAGTATTGCTGAATGGAGCCTGGTATGTTTTATCGCACTTACATGCCTGTCACTCTTGCATGTTTTTCGTGGAAAAATAAACGACTGGCTTTAATAAAAAGATAAGGGGACAGTTTACTTAATTTATTTGAATTAAGTAAACTGTCCCCTTATCTATTTTTTATTGATGAAAGCCCGGTGGCAAATTGCCGCCCAAACCTCGCATCATATTTGCCATACCGCCCTTTTTTGACATTTTTTTCATCATCTTCTGCATTTTTGTAAATTGCTTAAGAAGACGGTTGACGTCCTGTATTTGCGTACCGGAACCATTGGCTATACGTTTTTTACGTGAGCCGTTTATAACTGCCGGTTTTTTTCGCTCACCCTCGGTCATAGATGAAATAATTGCCTGCGATTTCGTTAGTTCTTTATCATTAACCTGATTCATTGCCGCCTCTGGTATCTGGCCTACTCCGGGTAACTTGTCCAGTATCCCTCCCATACCACCCATATTTTTCATCTGCTGAAGTTGATCACTAAAATCAGTAAGGGAAAAACCTTTACCTTTCTTCAGCTTTTTCGCTAACTTCTCGGCTTTATCTTTATCTGTTTTTTGCTCAA
>JABHFC010000182.1 GCA_018676275.1 Gammaproteobacteria bacterium
CCCTCGACGACTGCTCCAGACATACCTTCTATGGTTGTAATTTCCTTGTTAGCCGCTGCCGAAACCTGCATCACACAACTACGCATGGGCGAACCATTTATATGCACAGTACATGCACCACAGACACCAGTACCACAACCGAATTTTGTGCCTGTCAGTTGAAACTCTTCGCGCAAGACCCATAACAATGGCATCTTCGGATCGACATCGACACGCTTCTTTTTACCATTAACGGTAATCTCTAACATAACTCTTACCTCGTGCTGAAAATTTGATTGCTTACCGGATAACTGGAAACATCCTAGTGCTGATATACCAACTTTCTATACATCGGATGATGAGAATTGTAGCCAAAGGACTTGAACAGTTTTGAGTCCGCCATCACCGCATCCATAGCATCAGTTTTTGTTGCAGCTTTAAAGTCCTCAAGAGTATCAAAAACCACTTCGTTTCCGTGTATCAAAGTGCCATCGGTCAGCTCACCCCCTTCACGCCAGCCCAGTGGCAAATAACAAAGGACGTTTCGAACTTTCGGAAACTTCGCCAGCAGTGGCGGATGCATCTTTGTGTAGAAATCAGTAAAGTCTGCAGAATTTTCAACCGGACCGTAGTAGCGCACAACAAATGAGAACGGTGATGTTCGTGGTGGAGGCGTTTTGTGTCCGGGTATGTCGTAATGCACCGCTTCCAGCACTTCGAGGTTAATCTTACTGGCCCCGGCCAACATTCCTTCTTTATTAATGAAATGCTGTTTGAAATCATCTGACTCGGTTAGCGCCCTGGCTGCAGCTTCTGATTTAACTCGAATTTCCACCAAAAGATGGGGAGCTGGAATATCGTCCATCTTTGGCACAGCACCCGTATAAGGCGAATAAAATTCAACCGCACTGACATTGGCATTGGATTTAAGAAACGACAGTGGCTCTCCAAGGAAATGGTCATTCACGGTAACCGGACTCATAGCCGTCATCCAAATCGTTACAAAAATAGATATATTCATCGTAATTTGATCTCTCTCAGGTTTAGTGTTTTGTGAATCTCTTAGTCAATTTCGATTTGACTTACGAGTAATCCTACCAGTAGATCCAGCCCAGTTCTGGATATCCATAGATGACTTACACTAATTGAATTTCAATAGGAATTCAATTGATTGCTAAATATGCATTACGAATATCCCAAAACCCAGGTATTCCGCCTGTAAGCGGATAGTTGATCCAGATTTCTGACTTTAATCAAAAAGCCCAGAACACAGGGATCATCAGGGCTCCAATGGCGATAATGATCATGCTTAGGGGCACACCAAGCAGTAGATAATCGTTAAAACGATAACCGCCGACACCATAGACCATCAAATTGGTAGGGTAACTAATAGGAGTTGCCAACGACGTCGCCGAGGCGAACATCACGGCGATGATGAAAGGCATATTAGACACACCTAGTTCGCTGGCAATCGCAACTACGATAGGCAACATCAAAACTGCGCCTGCCTTGGCAGTAACCAGGTTGCCAAGCAACATTGTGACTGTCAGAACAGCGAGCAACATCATTGTTGGATCAGAACCTACTACTTTCAGTAAAAAGTCTCCAATTGACATTGCCAGACCACTGAGTTGCATGGCTTTGCCCAGACCGATAGCCGCAGCAATAACCAGTAAGGTCTGCATGTCGATGGCACGTCTGGCAACAGAAGCACTACAGCAATTGCTTAGCACCATTATTCCTGCAATCAACAATGCCGCCTGCAACATACTCATAATGCCAAAGCTGACTATCACTACCAGAATAGCTAACAAGCCCAGAGCAAGACCGGCCTTCTCATGGTTTAAGGGACTGCTACCTTCAACCTGACTGACAAGATAAAAATCACGATTGTTGCGTTGTTGCTCGACAAAGCTATGACGAGTTTCCAGTAACAGTGTGTCTCCTGGCTGCAATACGATGTCACCGATTTTTTTATTTATACGTTCACCATTACGAGCGACGGCGATAACGGCCGCATTGTATATAGTTCGAAAATGACCATCGCGAATCGATTTACCAATCAGAGGGCAAGTGTTACTTACAACAGCTTCAATAAGAATTCGTTTGTTACGCGGATCGTTCATCTTATAAACCTGTTCAGTTGCCAAACGCAGCCCGCTAATTCTTTGCAGGTCGACAACTGATTCCACCACACCGGCAAATACCAGTCGATCTTCTGCCATCAATGAAATATTCGACGAGACAGCTGGCAAAACATCACCAGCACGATCTATTTCGATAAGATATAAACCCGGTAAACCACGTAAGCCAGCTTCCTGAATGGTTTTCCCGACAAGTCTGCCGCCCTCTTCTACCATCATCTCCACTGTATATTGACGAGGATCATCGTTTGGGCTAATTGCAGGCTTTCTTTCTTTCAACAACCAGCGCTGAGCAATCAAAATGTAAATAATTCCCACTATCGCCACGGGTACACCAATAATACTTATCTCAAACATACCCAGTCCCGCATGATCCAGCTCATCTATAATCCATCCGTTGACAACGAGATTGGTACTGGTGCCGATCAGTGTGCAGGTACCACCAAGTATGGAGGCAAAAGATAGAGGCATTAATAGTTTTGATGCTGACAAACGATGTTGTTTCGACCAATCATCAATAATGGGTAATAACATAGCGACGAGTGGTGTGTTATTCATAAACGCACTCATCGCTGCCGTCGGCCACATGATTCGATTCTGTGCTGAACTTACTGATTTTGGGATACCCAGAAAACTATGCGTCAACCAACGTAAAGCCCCGGTCTCTTTCAGTCCTGCAGCTATAGCAAACATTGCAGCTATAGTGACTACACCTTCATTAGCTAAACCTGATAGCCCATCACGCGCTGATAGTATTCCAAATTCCCAGATGCCATCTTTCCTGATCGGCACCATCATCAATACTGCAAGTCCACTCCACAGAATCACATCCGGTGCTCGATTTGAGCGAGTGAGAAAGTAGAGTACGACGACAATTACGGCCAGCGTAATCAAGGCTTCCATCGGCAGGCTATTGATCATGATCTAGAGGATATTATGTTTAAGCGTATTATAACGATAAAAACACATCGTACAGATATAAGGGATCCTTATATAGTTATGCTAACCCCCGCTGGAGTTTATGCCCGAATGGGTGCGGGTATGACATCGTACGACGGAATACTACGTATTCCTGTGTGATGTCACTTTGGTGCCATGCGAATCGAACCATCGAGACGAATTGTTTCACCGTTTAAATACGCATTTTCACAAATGTGCTGTACCAGCGCAGCGAATTCTGCGGGATCACCCAGTCTCGCCGGGTTGGGTACACTGACGGCAAGAGAGTCCTGAACTTCCTGTGGCAAATTATCCATTAGAGGTGTTTGAAAAATACCCGGCGCTATTGTCATGACACGTATCGCATCTCTGGACAAATCTCTGGCGATGGGCAGAGTCATACCAACAATACCGCCTTTCGATGCAGCATAAGCAGCCTGTCCGACTTGCCCATCATAAGCGGCAACTGATGCTGTACTTACAATAACCCCGCGTTCTTCTGCATTAATAAGTTCCAGTGCTGCCATGCGTGTTGCAGTCAGCCGAATACAATTAAACGAGCCAATCAAATTAATTTTTATCACTCGTTCAAAATCAGCCAGTACATGTGCCGCTCCCTTGCTGGTGGTTTTCTGACCGATGGCAATACCAGCACAATTAACCAGTATTCTGGCTTCACCATATGCGGCTGATGCTGTATCCAGGCCCTGGTTTACACTGTCTTCTTCAGTCACATTTACCTGCGCAAATACGCCATTAATGTCTTTAGCGACCAGCTCTCCTCGCTCTGCATTAAGGTCAAAAATCGTAACTTTCGCACCCTTGGCTGCAAGCTTCCGGGCGCAGGCTTCACCAAGACCTGAAGCACCACCGGTCACTACAGCTGCGCAGTCCTTAATATCCATTAAACTCTCCCGTCGGAAATAAAAAAACTAGATTAAACAGAACCGATTAACGATCGACTAATCACTAATCGTTGTATATCTGATGTACCTTCATAGATCTGACAAACACGTACGTCGCGAGCAATGCGTTCGACAGGATAATCACTGAGGTAACCATAACCTCCCAAAGTCTGTAGGGCGGCCGAGCAGATTTCTTCAGCTGTTTCTGAAGCAAATAACTTGGCCATACAGGCTTCTTTTAGACATGGTTGTTCGGCGTCTCTTAGTGATGCAGCTGATAAAACCAACTGTCTGGCCGCCTCCAGTTTCGTTGCCATATCTGCCAGTCTAA
>JABHFC010000183.1 GCA_018676275.1 Gammaproteobacteria bacterium
CTGCACAATTTATAGTAATTTACACGATTATTATTTACGGAGATTTGAAAATGACAAATGAATTCATCGCCCAATTTAATGACGCTGGCAAGTCATCTTATGAAACATTTCAACAGTTCAATGTTATTAATGTTGAAACCATGCAAAAACTGGCTGCACTTCAGTTTAGTCTTACCAATCTGAACGCAGAATGCACAGTAGCCCAGGCTAAATTATTGACCAGCGGCACTGCTCCACAGGAGCTTTTCGCAGCTGAATCTGCTCTGGCTAATGCTTATGGCGAAAAATTGATGCAAATAACAAGTGAAACTACAGATTTGCTGACGCAGTCGCGTGACCAAATCGTAACATTCGCGGAAAAAACTTTTGCAGAAGCAAACACAGTCAATACAGCAGAAGTGAAACAGCCGAGAAAAACAGCAACAAAGAAGGCCGCAAAGAAGACCGCAAAGAAGACCGTAAAGAAAGCAGCCTAAGCTTCTTCAGCACTCCCCTGAAAAGCCCGGTCATCCGCAAGAGATGACCGGGCTTTTTTTATATACATGGATGAAAGGAATGTAGGTAAGGCAGGAGCAAAAAACCGACGATGTACAGGAACCTCGGTTGCCTACATGGAAAACTTGCCATTCCCAAAATAACTACGGTATGTAGGAGGTAGAGTAACGTCCGGAACGGTTACCGAGGAGCAAAGAACCGACGATGTACATGTAGGCAATGTATAAATATCTACGTACTGGCTATTTCGTTATAATCATCAGCCAATTATCCAAAGCTTGTGGGAATACATGAATACGCCCTGGGACACAGATTGGCTGGAAGCACAGAAAAAATACATGGAGGCATTAACATCGTTCGGATCGGTGGATAGCTCTAATAAAACTACCGGGATGCCCGATTCTGAATGGCAAAAAGCACTGGATTACTGGTGGCAGACAAGTTCCTCCGCGATGCCTGAAGATGCACAGGCAATCTTCTCCAATCTCTTACAGCATTCCAAAAGCTGGTATTCAATTACCGAGCAATTTGATGACTTGCTTCAGGCAATTTCTTCCAGGGACAATACGAGTTCGGATTGGAGAGCCACTTTAGAAGAACATATAAAAAAAATGAAGATGCATGTGGAATCCGGATTTGCTGGTGCAGATAAGGGTTTCTGGCAAAATGCTTCACATTCGCCAGTAGATAACTGGCAAAAAATGTTCAATAGCATTTTTTCAAATCAGGATACAACGAGTGCACAATATGCCGAGCTTCAGGCGAATATCGAAAAATTTAGTTCTCTCTCTGGTTTAGGGCCGAATAAACAAATACAGGAACAAATGCAACAAGGTTTACATTTGTGGCAGGACTATCAAAAACATTATCAGGCCTACCGTGAGACCATTGATAATATTGCCTCTAATTCATTGGACAAGTTACAGGAAAAAATTATTGCTTCGGCAAAGCAGGAAAAATCAATTTCCAGTTTACGTGATCTTTATGATCTTTGGGTGGACAGTCATGAAGAAGCTTATTCTGATTTGGTCTTAACAGAAGACTATTCACGCTTATACGGGCAATTGATTAATTCCCTACTGGCTTTTAAAGCACATAACCAACAATTTTTATCAGATGCTTCAAAAGCGTTGAATATACCAACCGCAGATACACAGGACACACTGCAGCAGGAATTAGTTGATATTAAACAACAACAAAAACAGGATAAGGAACGAATCAAAATACTGGAAGAGAAGATTAATCAACTCGATAATAAATCTTCCAGCAAAATAGATTCTTTAAGCGTAAATAAGAAGAAAGTTAGTAAAAAGAAAGTTCAGAAAAAGAAAAGGGTCGCCAGAAAAACTACTTCCCGATCGGAAAATATAAAAAAATAGTCTGAATAATCAGAGAAAGAGAATAATTTTGAATCCATTCAATATCAATCCCGATCAGATCAGTAGCGAGATTAATAACTTTAACAGCAAAATAACGCAGGGATTGAATACCCTGAGCAATCTTGGTGATATTGAGGTTGGTGTGTCTGAAAAAGAATGTGTCTATGAAGAAGATAAGTTAAGACTCTATCATTACAAAGCACGTACGGGAAAACAAAACCCTGTTCCTGTATTAATAGTATATGCGCTGGTTAACCGTCCTTACATGGCTGATCTACAAGAGGGACGTTCCCTGATCCAGGGACTATTGGATGCAGGTTTAGATGTTTATCTTATCGACTGGGGTTATCCGGACGACGCCGATAAACATTTAATGCTGAAAGATTACATCAATGGCTACATTGACCGTTGTGTGAATACAATCTGTGAAAAACATAAGCTGAATAAAATTAATCTTCTGGGTATATGCCAGGGCGGAAGCTTCTCTCTGTGTTATACCGCTCTACATCAGGAAAAAGTCAGCAATTTAATATGTACAGTTACTCCGGTCGATTTTCATACTAAAAATGATTTACTTAGTAATCTTGTCAGACACATAGATATTGATTTATGTATTGATACCCTGGGAAATATGCCAGGTGAGTTTTTGAACTCGGCTTTTCTCTCACTGAAACCCTATCGATTGATGGGTCAAAAGTATATTGATCTGGTTGATATTCTTGATGATGAAGAAAAAGCCCGAAATTTCATGCGTATGGAAAAATGGATTTTTGACAGTCCAGATCAGGCAGGCGAGGCCTATCGTCAGTTTATAAAACAGTTTTATCAGGAAAATGCCCTGGTAAAAGGCAAAGTAGACATTGATGGGAGCCTGGTGGATTTACAGGAAATTAATATCCCGATTCTAAATATTTATGCGCGTGATGATCATCTGGTACCGCCTGACTCAAGTAAAGCTTTGGCCGGTTGTATAAGCAGTGAAGATTATACGGAAATGGAATTTCCCGGTGGCCATATAGGTATTTATGTAAGTGCCAGAGCACAGGCCTTACTGCCGCCGACCATTGGTAAGTGGATATCGGAAAGAAGCTCAGTTTAATTCTTAAAAGTAGTTATTTTTTTGCCATTCAACTCAGTGTGTATTGATTAAGGTCTGTTTATTTCAATTAATTTACGGAGACAAAGTCCTTTGAATAACCCCGATGATAATGAAGATATCACTCAAAATGCAGATCGAATAGATCAGCTTGTGCATTCGGTCAGACGTCGTGCGCCTCTTGATGCCGTGATACTGCTGGAAAGAGAAAACGATATCACCATAGCGGCAGTGCTGGAAAAACTGGACAATGAACTTGCTGTGCGTCTTCTTTCTCACCTGCCACCGGAAAGAACTGAAGAGCTGGTTTCTGATATTGATGCAACCATAGGGGCACAGTGGTCGCTTAATCTCAATTACGATGAAAATAGTGTAGGGCGCCTGATGGAGCCATTACCACCGACATTTTCGTCTTTAAGTATTGTCAAAGATGTCATTGATACACTGCGTACTGTGGCAAAAAAGCAGAACATTATTTACGCCTTTGCCGTTAGTGATGATATGAAACTGGAAGGCGTCGTTGTAATGCGGGATCTACTGCTGGCGAACCCAACAGATTCACTCGAAGATATTATGGTAAGCGAACCCTTCTATTTTAACGCTGAGACTTCCATAGAAGATGCGATGAGTGCAGTACTAATGAGGCACTATCCAATTTATCCTGTTTGCGATGATCAGAAGACGCTAATCGGATTCGTGCATGGTTATGCCATGTTTGAAAAACGTACTTTTCAATTGACCGCATTGCCGGGAAGTATGATGGGTGTTGAAAAAGTCGAGCAGGTAGCTACACCGTGGGCAACCTGCCTTAGATATCGTCATCCCTGGTTACAATTAAACCTGCTCACTGCACTTTTAGCTGGCGCTGTAGTCGGTGTATTTGAAGACACAATCGCACGTGTTGTTGTGCTAGCCGCATTTTTGCCGGTTCTCGCGGGTCAGTCAGGAAATACCGGGTGTCAGGCACTCGCAGTAACTTTACGAAGTATGACCCTAAATGAGTTAAAGCCTGGTATGGGCAAATATCTTGTTATGAAGGAAGCTGTGCTTGGTCTCAGTAACGGCTTGCTGGTAGGGCTGACAGCTGGCGCTACCATGTTTTTTTACGCCAATGTAATGGGCGCAGAATCACCAATGACATTGGCTATTGTCGTAACGGTCTCGATGATTGGCGCTTGTATCGCCAGTGGCATTATCGGTGTAATGGTGCCTTTGACGCTAAGTCGGATTGGTGCAGATCCAGTGACAGCTTCGACAATATTTTTAACCACAGCAACAGACGTACTTAGTATTGGTTTGTTACTTGCACTGGCGACGGTGATGATTTAACTTAAAACTCTAATGCATCAAAAAAATGTAACTATAAAAATTACTTTTTAATACTGCAGTAATTGTTTTCAACAAACCAGTTAATAGCATCTTCTAATGCATCACGGGCAGGCCTGGATTGATATCCAAGTTCAGCAATGGCTTTGGCGCTGGAAAAAAACATATGCTTTTTCGCCATCCTGATGCCATCGACCGTGGTGAGTGGTTCAACTTTGGTAAAACCTGCCCAGATCTCTATTAATTTGGCGATGGGTAAAATCAGATTATGCGGAATGCTTATGCTGGGTGGTTTACGCTGACCAATTTCGCAAATTATTCCCAGTATTGATTTCAGAGTCAGGTCTTCGCCACCAAGAATATAGCGTTCACCGATCTTACCTTTTTCAAGCGCAAGCAAATGTCCCCTGGCAACATCATCTACATGGGCAATGTTAAGACCAGTGTCAACATAAGCTGGTATTCGCCCTGACAAACAATCTACGATGATACGACCTGTGGGCGTGGGTTTTATA
>JABHFC010000184.1 GCA_018676275.1 Gammaproteobacteria bacterium
AATTGGCTCAGAAAGCTATGAGCTCAGCGAAATGCGTCGTCGCATTTACCTCCTATGCGACGGAAAAAATGAAAGACTATGCTGATGTACTTCTACCGCTTGCCCAGTTTGCAGAAAACGAAGGCAGTTACATCAACATAGAAGGTGTGAAACAAAATTTTGCCTCTGCAGTAGATCCTTTGGGTGAAGCGCGACCCGGCTGGAAAGTTCTGCGTGTGTTGGCCAACAAGCTCGCACTTGATGGCTACCAGTACACCGTTCTTGATGATGTTTCTTCGCAACTTGATGCCCTGGTTGGCGAGATTAAAACTGATCGTCAGGCTGAGTGGATGTTGCCAGTTTCTATATCCGGAGCGAATGGTAGCTTGCAACGCTTCACTGACATTCCTATGAATGCTGCAGATTCTTTAGTGCGACGGGCAACATCTTTGCAGATGACAGCCGATGTAGCTGACGGTGCGGTGCATATTAATAAGGCTCTGGCAGATAAGCTTGGTTTATCCTCAGAAACTTCAGTTAAAGCTGAACAAAATGATCTGTCATTAACGCTACCTTTGGTTCTCGATGATCGTCTACCTGATTCCTGCGTTCTCATACACGGCAAACATAAGCAAAGCGCAGAGCTTGGCGCCTGGTTTGCTGAAATAACTCTTGGGAAAAGCTGATTTTGATTGAGATAGTTTACGAATTGATCAGAAACGGACTACTGCAACCGCTGGTAAGCATGCTGGTGCCTGCTGCTATAGAAGTGCAGGCTTTATATATGTTGGAAATTCTGGTTAAAATCCTGGCCATACTCATCCCGGTATTGTTTGTTGTTGCCTATATCACTTATGTTGAACGTAAAGTAATAGGTTTTATCCAGGGACGTATCGGCCCAAACAGGGTTGGCGTTTTTGGCTTAAGCGTCTGGGGACTGGGTCAACCTATCGCAGATGCTTTGAAAGTTATTTTCAAGGAAATTATTATTCCTTCCGGTTCAAATAAATTTCTGTTCATCATTGCTCCGGTTCTTTCATTTGCTCCATCTCTTGCCGCCTGGGCTGTGATTCCTTTTTCCGATACTTTGGTATTGGCAGACATTAATGCAGGTTTACTCTACATCCTCGCACTGACTTCACTGGCAGTCTATGGCGTTATAATTGCAGGCTGGGCATCCAATTCCAAGTATGCTTTTCTGGGCGCCATGCGCTCAGCTGCGCAAATAGTTTCTTATGAGATTGCTATGGGCTTTGCTCTGGCCGGTGTTTTGATTGCAGCTGGTAGCCTTAATCTGGGTGATATTGTCATGGCTCAGGATGGCAGCATTATCCACTGGTTCTGGTTACCATTGTTTCCATTGTATGTGGTCTATTTTATATCGGGTGTAGCCGAGACTAACCGCGCACCATTTGATGTAGCGGAAGGCGAATCTGAGATAGTAGCCGGGTTTCACGTTGAATATAGCGGCATGGCCTTTTCCATATTCTTCATGGCTGAATATGCGAACATGATTATGATCGCGGTACTGACTTCCCTTTTATTTTGCGGTGGTTGGTTATCTCCATTCCAGGGCATACCGGTACTGGGAGAACCCAGCATCATCTGGTTGCTGATGAAAATATCATTCTTCCTGTTTTTATTTTTATGGTTCCGGGCGACTTTTCCCCGTTATCGATATGATCAGATCATGCGCCTTGGATGGAAAGTTTTTATTCCTATTACGATGGTATGGGTTGTCGTAGTTGCTGTTCTGGTTGTTGCGCAGGTAGGACCCTGGTTCAATTAAATTGAGGCCACTGAAAGGTTTATAAATAGACTAATGTTACAGAAGACAAAAAACTATTTTCAAAGCTTGATGCTGTGGGAGCTGATCAAGGGCCTGCATCTAACCGGTCGTTATCTTTTTAAACGCAAGATTACTGTGCAATACCCGGAAGAAAAAACTCCACAGTCAGCCCGCTTTCGTGGTTTGCATGCCTTACGGCGTTACCCTAATGGCGAGGAAAGATGTATCGCCTGTAAATTATGTGAAGCTGTGTGCCCGGCTTTGGCAATAACAATTGAGTCCGAACAACGTGACGACGGCAGTCGCCGTACCACACGATATGATATAGATCTGAGTAAATGTATTTTTTGCGGATTTTGCGAAGAATCCTGTCCGGTTGATTCAATTGTCGAAACACGAATATTTGAATATCACGGTGTTGACGAGAAACCACATTATGATGGTGATAAATGCTGGATCCGCATGGTTCGATATCATACTGCACCAGTGTGTGAGAAAAAAGAGATCCAAGCTGGAATTCAACCCATAT
>JABHFC010000185.1 GCA_018676275.1 Gammaproteobacteria bacterium
AGCGGGTTCGAAGACCGGCAAGGCGCATGTTATAAAATCTCACCATAATGTTGGCGGATTGCCCGACACGATGAAAATGGATTTGATAGAGCCGTTACGTGAATTATTCAAGGACGAAGTTCGTCGTCTGGGGATTCAGCTGGGTTTGCCCGAATCGATGGTCTACCGTCACCCTTTTCCCGGGCCAGGACTCGGTGTCAGAATTCTTGGCGAAGTTAAAAAGGAATATGCCGACTTGTTGCGTCTGGCCGATAATATTTTTATTGAAGAACTTCGTGCCAATGAATTATACGACGAAGTCAGTCAGGCCTTTGCCGTGTTTTTACCGGTGAAATCAGTCGGCGTCATGGGTGACGCACGAAAGTATGACTATGTTATTGCCCTGCGTGCCGTTGTTACCGTTGATTTTATGACCGCAAAATGGGCTCATCTACCCTATGATTTTCTCGCAAAAGTTTCCAGTCGTATCATTAACGAGATCGATGGTATCTCCCGCGTATGCTATGACATCTCAGGAAAGCCACCCGCCACCATTGAGTGGGAGTAGTTTTCTTTTTAAGCCATTGATATTATTTGGTTAATTATACAAAACTTGCTCACGAAATTTTCGCCATTGATAATGACACAATGCTGAAAGAGTCAGAATGAACGGATTGCGAAAACAACTACTACCATCGTCACAAAGCCACCAACAGTAAAATTAAACAAGTCACTGTACAAAACGAGCAGAGCACGCTTAATGTGTGTCATAAGTGGCTAGACAAGAACGACAAAACGTACATAGAGGAATTTGACTTTCAGAAGCGATCACGCTTGGATAAAAGCAACGACGCGCGATTCGTAGGGCAACGCTAACAAACGACGAGTTTGAAAGCTTGTATCGTGCAATGCGTAGCTATTAAGTACACGATTGAGGGATGTGATTATGAAAAGCTATGAAAAACTGAAAACTGAAATGGAACAGCTTGAGCAGCCGATGGCTGAAGCGAAGAAGCAGAAATGAGTTTTGGCTTAGCTTCGAAATGGACGCTCATTGAAGACAATCTCTTTGCGATTGAAAGTGCAGATAATAGG
This sequence comes from Gammaproteobacteria bacterium, assembly GCA_018676275.1. Classification (GTDB taxonomy): domain Bacteria; phylum Pseudomonadota; class Gammaproteobacteria; order Eutrophobiales; family Eutrophobiaceae; genus WLWS01. The sequence goes on from JABHFC010000185.1 coordinate 1,075, forward strand.
GATAATCAATTAGCAACAAATGATGCATTTAGTGAAAAGTGGAAGGCTTTTTCCAGAGAACAAATAGAAGATCAAGAAAAGTTATTTGAATTCCAGAAAGAATGGTTTCTTGAGCTCTACGGGTACGAGTCAGAAGTAGCACTTGAGGAGCATCTTGGTAATTGTGAGGTAATACTGGATGCAGGCTGTGGGCTTGGCTATAAAGCTGCCTGGTTCGCAAAATTGGCACCGCACGCGACGGTTATTGCTATTGATTACTCAGATGCCGTTATTGTTGCTCATGATAGATATAAAAAAGAATATCCAAATGTTGTGTTTGCAAAAGGTGACATTGCTAATACTCAGTTAGGTAATGAGACAGTGAGCTTTTCTGTTTGTGACCAGGTGATAATGCATACAGAAAATCCACGCGAGACCTTAAATGAGTTAGCACGAATTACCAAATCTAATGGCAAGGTCCTTTGCTATTGGTACAGAAAAAAAGCCTTGCCGAGAGAATTATTGGATGATTATTTCCGAGCTAATACTGCCAAACTATCAAGCGAGAAGCATTGGAAGTTATCAGAGGAGGTTCTTGCTCTGGGAAAAATGCTGAGTGAGTTGAAAGTTGAAGCCACCTTTCCAGATTTGCCTTCTTTAGGAATTAAAGGTGGAAATATGAATTTGCAGCGATTTATTTATTGGAATTTTATTAAATGCTTTTGGAACGAAGAGTTGGGATATGCAACATCCTTGAGTACGAACTTTGATTGGTATTCCCCAGTAAATGCAAAGCGTTTTTCGAAAGATGAGGTGTTTGCTGATCTTAAAACCGCAAGTCTTGAGGTTGACTTCTTTCACGATGAAGAAGCCTGCTATTCTGGGCGTTTCGTTAAATCGCGTAATGTGTAACAATGATGAAAATTGGACCTAACATCTCCATAACTTTCCCCTCCCCAAAGTGAATTTGAACAAGAGCAGCCCTCAGTATAGTCAGGGAAACAGCAAAAAGAATTATTTATTCCTGCTATTTGCACTAGAAAAGCACGTAATCATTGCTCTATAGTTGCCGACCTAACACAAGTGAAGCTTGGCGATTTTCCGAATGTGAATGATACAAAGCAAAATTCAAGAGATGAGTACTGGATGCAACACGCCCTTGAGCTGGCTCAACAAGCCGAGGAGGAAGGCGAGGTACCCGTTGGTGCAGTGCTTGTGCTTGATGATGAGTTAATCGGAGAAGGCTGGAATAGACCCATTGTTAGTCATGATCCCAGCAGCCATGCCGAGATAAACGCGATACGTGCGGCGTCCCTAAACCTATCTAATTATCGTCTGCCGGGTGCAGAGCTCTATGTGACGCTGGAGCCATGCGTAATGTGTGCCGGCGCGATAATTCATGCACGGATTGAAAGACTTGTTTTTGGCGCCCATGATGCAAAGGCAGGGGCTGCCGGTAGCGTGTTTGACGTATTGCCCACAGATAAATTAAACCATCGCGTGCAGGTCAGTGCCGGGGTAATGGAAGCTTCCTGTGCTGAAATACTTCAAACATTTTTTAAACAACGCCGACAAATGAGTAAACAGGCTAATGGATAATCAGACAGCGGCATTGTCATTGACGCAACGATTGGCTGAAGCGATGTTAGCCCACAAATATAAACTGGTATGCGCTGAGTCCTGCACCGGAGGTGGTATCTCACAGTTGGTCACAAGTATCCCCGGCAGTTCACAATGGTTTGATCGGGGTTTTGTCACCTACTCTAATGACGCAAAACGGGAAATGCTGGGTGTTTCACATGAAGTGCTGGAAAGTTTCGGTGCGGTCAGTGAAGAATGTGCAGCAGCAATGGCCGAAGGTGCCATAAACAATAGCCATGCAGAACTCGCTTTGTCTGTCACAGGAATCGCCGGGCCGGATGGTGGTTCTGCGGAGAAACCAGTGGGCACCGTATGTTTTGGCTGGTCCCAACGAGATGTAGAAACACTCAGCACGCGTGTCGTGTTCGCTGGCGACAGGGAACAGGTTCGCCAGCAGTCGATGTTGATGGCAATACAGGGCTTACTTGATTTACTTGAAGTCTAGGGCCTGAGCCGACCAGTGGCCCGCTTATTTTTCGCATTGTGGCCGGATCAGCAGGTACGCACAGAGATCCAGTCATTTGCCAGTAAGCTGTCTCTCGATACAGCGCGTTTGGTAGCGTCGAGGAATACTCACATAACACTGGCCTTTCTGGGTAATGTTGATGAAGAGACAAGGGATGCTCTTATAAAAGGTGCCAATCAAATCTGTATAAAGCCTTTTTCACTGACGCTGGATCGACTTGGCTGGTGGAAGAAACCGAAGATCGCCTGGCTGGCACCCACTGATTACCCCCCGGAACTACCAAAACTGGCGAGCGAACTGGCTCGCCTGGCAAAAAGCTGCGGCGTGAGCCTCGACGAACGCCCCTATCGACCGCATTTAACCCTTGTTCGTAAGCTTGCTCAACCACTGGTAGATTGTCATGTTTCGCCTATATTCTGGAATATCAAGGAGTTCTGTTTAGTCGAATCCAACAGCACTGAAGAAGGGGTGGAATATCAAGTTAA
>JABHFC010000186.1 GCA_018676275.1 Gammaproteobacteria bacterium
CTTTCATACGCCGAGCCTGATACGCTTCGAAATTACTGCATGAGGAAATCTCTCGATATTTATTCTGACCTGGCAACCAGACCTCAATATCATAAGTTAGTGCGGCCGAATTCCCGATATCGCCACCGCACAGAATCACTGTTCGATGTGGCAGGGTTAGTTTTTTTAGAATATTTTCAGCATGTCCGGTCAGTTCTTCCAGTGCCTCGTAAGACTTGCCCGGCTCCACCAGTTGTACCATCTCTACTTTTTCAAACTGATGCTGACGGATCATGCCACGCGTGTCTTTGCCGTATGATCCCGCTTCGCTACGAAAACAGGGTGAATGACAAACAAACTTTGCAGGCAGATCATCCGGTGAAAGAATTTTATCTCTTGCCATATTTGTTACTGGTACTTCAGCAGTAGGAATCAAGTAAAACCCGTGTTCCTTAACATGAAATAAATCCTGTTCAAACTTGGGTAACTGACCTGTGCCGAAACAACTCTCTGCATTCACCAGGTAAGGGACATTCACTTCCGTGTATCCGTGTTCCTGAATATGTGTATCGAGCATGAACTGAATTAGTGCCCTATGTAATCTGGCGACACCTGCCTTCATTACAGCAAAACGTGAACTTACAATGGTAGTGGCTGTTTCAAAATCCAGCAGACCTGACAACTCTCCAAGTTCAACATGATCTTTTACCTCGAAATCAAACTTTGCTGGTTCTCCCCAGCGTCTTATTTCTTCATTATCATCTTCTGTTTTGCCTGCTGGTACAGATTTATGCGGGATATTCGGAATAGCGTGCAAGATTTCATTGAGACTTTGTTGTACTGCTTCCAGTTTCAGTTCCAGAGATTTCAATTCATCGCCAAGAGACGCTACTTCATCCAGTAAAGGTTGCACATCTTCGCCGGCAGCCTTTGCCTTACCAATATTTTTCGAACGACTATTCCTTTCGGCCTGCAGATTTTGTGTTTCAACCTGTAGCGCCTTTCGCTCAGCTTCGAATTTCTCAAGTGTTTCAAGGTCAAGTTCAAACCCACGTATGCGCAAGCTATCTTGCACCTGTGCCAGGTTATTTCTTAATAAATGTGGGTCTAACATAATCTATATAAATTTTTACAAATTAATTTTCGCGGACCAGTAAATCATATGCCCGGGCTTTATCGTTTTATTTAATTCGGTAATTATTTCATTGGCTTTTTCGGGTACATCAAAAAATTCAACGACTACAGGCAAATCCAGCGACATATCCAGTAGTTTCGAGGAATGCATTTCACCTGAAACACCAAAGCCGCTAATTCCTCTGAATACCGTGACACCTCGTACCTTTGCATCATCATGCAAGTATCTCAGCATATCCTCCATGTGTGCCTGTGCTTCATGTAAATAGACCCGAACAATTGTAACTTCGGTTTCACTCATATCTGTCTCCCCATAACCATACCCAACCAACAACCTGTCACACACAAGGCAACACTCAAAAACATATTAAGTCCGGCTTTGCTTATCTCACCTGCTTCAACCAGGTTCATAGTTTCAATTGAAAATGTGGAAAAAGTTGTAAATGCACCTAGCAATCCAATCATCAATGCAGCCCGCCATTCAGCACTGATTTCCATTCTTTCCAGCATTAACACATAAAGCAGTCCCATGATAATTGAGCCGAGTGCATTAACAGCCAATGTGCCATATGGAAATGCTCTTCCCAACAGTGCGTAAATACCGTTCGACATCCAGAATCTTAGCAGTGCACCTATAGCACCGCCTGCAGCAATTGATACTATTTGAAGCAAAATATATTTGACCTGATATTAGTATCTGTATTTTATATGAAGCGCACAGACTTTTTTATTTTTTTGCATTTTTATCCAGTTCTCTCAAATGGGCGAGCTTTTCGGCTATCTGGATTTCAAGTCCCCGATTGACCGGCTGATAATACTTCTTTGCTTTCTTGCCCTCCGGGAAATAATTTTCACCACTGGCATAGGCTTCAGGCTCATCATGAGAGTAACGGTATTCTTTACCATACCCCAGTTCCTTCATAAGTTTTGTCGGTGAATTACGCAAATGCACGGGTACTTCCTCAGATGGAGAATTTCTAACGTCTTCTGTAGCATCATTGAATGCCTTATAGATCGCATTACTTTTCGGCGCGCAGGCCAGGAAAACTATAGCTTGAGCAACCGCTAATTCACCTTCTGGAGAACCCAACCTTTCCTGCACTTCCCATGCATCCAGTGCCAGTCGTAACGCACGTGGATCAGCATTACCAATATCTTCCGATGCCATGCGCACGACTCGACGTGCAATGTAAAGTGGATCACAGCCTCCATCGAGCATTCGTACAAACCAGTACAAAGCGGCATCAGGAGCACTTCCACGAACACTTTTATGTAATGCCGAGATTTGATCGTAAAAAGCTTCCCCGCCTTTATCGAAACGTCTTAAGCTACCACCAGAGAGAACCTCACTTATTAATTTGCCACTAATAAAAGCGTCATCTGATAAGTCTGACGCAATTTCCAGAAAATTCAGGGCACGACGAGCATCGCCATCAACTGCTTCTGCAAGTTGCGATAACACGCC
>JABHFC010000187.1 GCA_018676275.1 Gammaproteobacteria bacterium
AAAATAAGAACTCTAATATTATTATTTAACGCTTATGAAAATTAGATATCTGGCTTGCCTACTTACGCTGATCTTTCTTTTTTCCTGCTCAGATAAGACACCGACAGATTCGAAAGGGCCTGTTGCGAGTGACTCTGCTGAGAAAGTCGAAATTCCTCATAGCACCACCCCGATAGACTCGGGCGAGGGCGAAGTCTATGCAAATATGCGCGGCACAGCCGCCGGCGGCAAAGAACATCCAGGTAATGCGCTTTACGAGACGCATTGTGCTGAATGTCATAGCAAAGCCATTCCACGGGCGCCACATTTATCGTTTTTGCAAATGTTGCCCGGTGACATGATTTTGCACACCTTAAATGAAGGTGCAATGCAGGCAATGGCAACGGAATTAAGCGGTAAAGAGAAACAACAGCTTGCTGAATTTATTGCCGGTAGTACCGATTCCAAAAAACAGTACCCCTTACACATGTGCGAGGCGGACAGGAGTGGGTTTGATTACAGTAGCCATCCATTCGCGAAAGGATGGGGTTTTGATTATCAAAATACTCGTTTTATTCCGGGCGAAGTTGCACAACTGGATAAAAAAGACTTATCCAAACTTAAATTGAAATGGGCGTTCGCCTATCCGAATATGATTCGTGCGCGTTCGCATCCGACTCTGGTTGGGGGAGGTCTTATCGTCGGTAGTCAGGACGGTTCTGTATATTTTCTGGATGAGGACAGCGGCTGTGTACGTTGGGTTTATCGTTCTTCAGCGGAAGTACGATCTGGTATCACTGTCAGTAATTGGCAGGGCGATGAAAAAACAGCTGAGGCGCCGGTAGCTTATTTCGCGGATTTAATCGCACGTGTACATGCAATCAATCTCGAAACTGGCGAGCTAATGTGGATGACTAAAGTGGATGGACATCCAAATGCCACAACGACCGCGCAACCTGTTCTGCACAAAGGTGTTATTTATCAATCGGTATCTTCCTTGGAAGAAGCCGCCGCCGCCGATCCAGGTTATACATGTTGTAGTTTTCGCGGATCAGTTGTTGCGCTTGATGCGGTGACCGGAGAAGAAAAATGGAAAAGCTATACCATTAAGGAAGAACCGAAACAGGTAGGCGTCAGTTCCGCAGGCTTACCTATTTTAGCCCCCTCTGGCGCACCTGTTTGGAATACTCCTGCTGTGGACGAGAAGCGTGGTTTACTTTACATGGGTACCGGCGGGAATTACTCGTCTCCTTCGCAGGATACCAGTGATGCTCTATTGGCGATGGACATGAAAAACGGTGAGATAAAGTGGTCACGTCAAACAACAAAAGGCGATGCATGGAATGTAGCTTGCTTTCCATTTGTACCCTCGCATGCAAATTGTCCGGAAGAAGATGGACCTGATGTTGATTTTGCTGCGGGCATGATACATGTGATTGAAGGTGAGCAGGAGATGATGGTGGGCGCGCAAAAATCTGGTGATGTGTATGGCATTGATCCGCTTACTACCGAAATTGTCTGGCATCAAAAACCAGGTCGTGGAGGTAATCAGGGTGGTATTAATTTCGGCCTCGCTGCAAATGGCAGTACAGTATTTGTGCCTGTGGCAGATTATGATGACGGCCTGTTACCTATCGAAGATGCGCGTCCGGGATTGAATGCATTTAACGCATTTACAGGCGAGCTAATCTGGTCTAATCCGACTGAGAATGTATGCGCTGATAGAGAACATTGTGATCCCGGTATTTCAGCTCCGATAACAGCCATACCAGGCGTAGTTTTTGCCGGACATCTGGACTCATGGTTGAGAGCCTATGACAGTGAATCCGGTGAAGTGCTTTGGGAATACGACACCTTCCAGGATGTTACCACTGTATCAGGCGAGGTTGCCCACGGCGGTAGTATAAATGGTGGTACTGGTCCAATCGTGGCTAATGGTAAAGTTTATACGAACTCTGGTTATGGAATTTATTTTCATACGCCAGGTAATGTTCTGATGGTATTTGATGCTGAGGAATAAAGAATTATTCAAATAACAATATTTCCAGAAGTTTTTATTGGCTCGTTGATTTTCGAAGTAGGCGACTTACGCGAGCAATAAGTTTTCTGGCATTTACCGGTTTTAGCATAAAATCATCAGCGCCTCTATTCAGGCCTTCTACTTCCAGATCAAGCTCATCTGTTCCCGTTAACATGATCACCGGAATATAGGATGTTGCCATTTTTGATTTCAATTTTTTAATCAGAGCAATGCCATCACCTCTTGGCATCATATAATCTGTGACAATAAGGTCAGGACTTTCCAGCAAAGCATTCTTTAATCCTTCGGTCCCATCTCTTGCAGTAATTACGGTGTAGCCTTCTCCTTCCAAAATACCCTTGATAAGCAAGAGGGTAAATTCTTCATCTTCACACACCAGGATTTTCCTGGCCGTAACACTGCTTACTACAGAAACATGATCCTCATTTGCAGGTTCTTCAGCTTCTACATCATCAACTAATTCAGCTGATGGGATACGATCCGGAACTAATTCTTCGGCTGGCGGAGGAGCAACCCGGTAAACTTCAGAAATGGTGGTCAGTCCGATAGTAGCTTTTTTGATCCCGTCGTAACTCATTCTACAGAACGTTCCTTTGCTGGCTTCGTCTTCTATTTCCTGTGCAGTTCCATTATCGTTTATTAATCTTTGCAGGGCAGGCGTTGTATTTATCACTTCGTGAATGCCGACCCGCCCGGTATAACCGGTAAAGTTACAGGCATCGCAACCTTCACCTTTCCAGAAAGTAATTGATTTGTCATTGCTAAAGCTTGCAGGTAAACCTTTTAACAAATTACTGGTGTCAGGATCTTCATGTTTACATTCTGAACATAATCGTCTCACCAGTCTTTGTGCAACTACACCATTAAGCGTTGTGCTGATATTAAACGGTGCGACCCCCCAGATCCACTAACCTGGAAATGGCGGCAGCGGCGCTATTGGTATGCAACGTGGAAAGAACCATGTGTCCGGTCTGTGCCGCATGAAAGGCAATATGTGCTGTTTCTTCGTCACGAATTTCGCCTAATAATATTATGTCAGGATCCTGACGTAGAATAGAACGTAGTCCATCGGAGAATGACAGTCCGGCAGCCTCGTTAATTTCTACCTGGTTAATACCATCGACATCGTACTCAATCGGGTTTTCCAGGGTGACAATATTTACCTCTGGCGACATCAGGCTCTTTAGACAGGTATAAAGGGTGGTCGTTTTTCCGCTACCAGTCGGCCCGGTAACAAGTACGATGCCCTGCGGTTGAGAGATTGCAGTTCTCAGATCTTCGAGAGGAGCATCACTGAGATTTAATTCGTCAATGGATTCGGGACCGGCGATGGAACCCAAAACCCTAATAGTAACCTTCTCCCCATAGGCAGTAGGAAGAGTTGATACCCTCAGGTCGTAACGATTGCTATCAAAATTCACCTGCAACTTACCATCTTGTGGTGCACGGCGAATTGAAATATCCATTTTTGCAACGACTTTGATCCGGGAGACAACGCCAGTGTGAATATGTCGCTCTGTTTTCATCATTTCACGCATCACACCATCTATACGGTAACGGATAATGACTGAATTGCGTTGTGGTTCAATATGAATATCACTTGCTTTCAATTTGATCGCATCGGCGATAATGGCGTTAGTAAAACGCACCACAGGTGCTTTCCCGGAAAGATCCAGCAAGTCTTCCGTATTTTTTTCAATATCTTCTCTATTGCCGGGAACAGGATTAAAGATTACTTCTTTACTTCTGTCCGTTGTATCGAAAACGGACCCGGACAACAATTCCGGCTCGGCATAATATTTATCGATCGCTGCGATAATCTCCTGTTCAGGTGCAATCGCTGTTTCAATTCGCATCTGTGTCGCAAAGCGCAGATCATCAATAGCTTGAAAATCGAGGGGGTTTGACATGATGATAGTAATACTGCCCTGGTTTTTTGACATGGGTATGACAATATAATGCTTTACCAGTTCTTGGGGCACGAGTGAAATTACATCGTTGTCGATCTCGAGTTCGGCTAGCTTGATAAAAGGAATACTAAGTTGATCTGAAATAGCCTTTGCAATCTGCACATCGTCTGCGACCTGCATTTCCAGCAAAACCTGACCAACTCTCTTGCCCTGTGCTTTACTTAGCTCAAGAGCTTCAGTAAGGGTTTCCGTACTGATAAGTCCTGATTCAACCAGGATTTCCCCGAGATACCGCCGTCCAGGTTTCGATACTTTTTTATCTTTATCACTCATCAATTGAAAATCTGAAAGTAGAAAATGTTTTTGTCATTAATTAGGGATTGTGACGATGTTTTGAGTGTTATACAACTTTCGCTTTGGAAAATTGGATTAATTGATCGGTAGAGAAAGGGAACACAGAAAAGCGTGTGTTGCCTGACTTATAATCTAATCCTTCGACATAAAACTTCCAAATAGACCTTCAAATTCCGCGGTATTTAAATTCGCATCATCAATATCGACTTCAATTTTACTATCTACTGATTTTCGAACTACTTCGTGTATTGTCTGAATTAAGGATATCTCCATCGGCATCATTCTGAGGTCGCTTACAATCAATCCAGTTTCCCCAGCTGAATTTTCTATAGGCTTTAGCAATATTACCGGTAAGTAGTGAGAGTCGAGCATAAGCTGGATGGCCCGATAGGCGCTGCCGACGAAATCGATGAGATTATCGCCGAATTGATTTTCCGATGCAGCCAGTGCGCCATGGCGAGTTGAAGATAAATCTGCAGGTAATTTGCAGTGCTCCAGGCCAAAAAAGGTAAGACTTTCCCACTCATGCCCTTCAGATTGAGTAACCATGCCCAATGTCCCGTTCTCCCAGCAGGCTTTCAGACGTGCAGGTTCGCAGTCAGGCAGATAATTTTTATCTTTCATCACCATACGACCCTTGTCAAAGGTCAAATTGCTTAGAATCACTTTGCCTTTATTCAGATGAAGGACAAGATGCTCGCCAAGACCCTGCTCATATAATGTATGTATTAGTTTTACTAATTCCATGGGAGATACTAAGAAAATGTCATAATTATTATGTTCTTAGCTTACAATATATGTGTAGTAATGGATATATACTTGATTGATATCAATTCTCAAAGAATAACTGCTACATAAAATAAGAAAATATACGATAAACACTTGAATAATAATGAAGATTTTAATAATTGATGACTCTGAATTTTTTAGGGGGCTGATAAGCAAATACCTTCTCAAAGAAATTCCTGATGTAGAGATAGTCGAGTACAAAGTCGAGGATCTTGGTAAACCGGGTAAGAATTTCATCTGGTCGGATTACGATGTCTTGTTGCTGGATTACAATCTGGGCAATGGCGAAGATGGTCTTGCATGGCTGGAAGAGTTTCGTTCGTTACCGGTGTTCCCACCTACCATAGTACTTACCGGCGAAGGCGATGAATATGTTGCAATGAATGCAATAAAGCTGGGCGCGGTTGATTATTTCAATAAGAAAGACATTTCAAAAAGACGTCTGGCGGAAATCGTAGGTAAGGCGGCTCATTTTAATGACAAGACCCAACCCAACGAAAACGAAAATTTTCATAATGCGACACAAATAATAAAAAAAATAAATGAAGTTGATTATCAGTCAAGTGAAACTCTGGATATTGGTTATAAACTAATTCGTATGATTGGCGAAGGTGGTATGTCAAAAGTCTACCTTTCCGAAAGAAAAGAAGATAATAAATCAATCGTACTGAAAATTCTGGAGCTGGAAAAAATAACGGACATTAATGCAATCAGACGTTTTACGCGTGAGGCAGAGTTGGTTGCGCACATGGACAATCCACATGTTGTAAAAATTTACGAGTACGGCTTTAGTAATGAGTTTGGATTCATCGCCATGGAGTTTTTTACACGTGGTGATCTTCAACAGAGAATGGAAGTTAACATTACGCTTGAACAGGCTCGAACTTATTTCTATCACATCGCACTTGGCTTACAGGCAATACACGAGATTGACGTAGTTCATCGTGACCTGAAACCAGCGAATATTATGTTTCGAAGTGATGACAGTATGGCTATTGGTGATTTTGGTATATCCAAGCAATTGGACAGCAATACTGACCTGACTGCTGCGGATTCAATTATAGGGACGCCGCATTATATGAGTCCGGAGCAGGGTGAAGGAAAAGCGGTCGACATACGTTCTGATATTTACAGTGCTGGTGTCATTCTGTTTGAGTTGCTTACCGGGGAAAGACCTTATAAGGGAAGTTCAGCTGCTGCACTGATTTATAAACATGTCTATTCAGACATTCCAAAACTACCCAATGATGTACAACATTTTCAAGCTATTATTAATCGCCTCTTAGCTAAAAAACCTGATGATCGATATCAGAATGCGACTGAGTTATTAACAGCGCTTGAAGACGTATAGAGTGATTGGGTAAAGTTTAGCCTGGGTTAGAACACAAGAAATTGTATGTTTTTTTATTTGTCCTGTGCTTCGTAGGATGAAACCTGAATTATTTTCAATATTGGGTAACTTTAATGCATGTGTTTCGTTCATTATTTTACTGCTTGTGCATCTGCGCTAACATTTGACAATGATTAATGACAGAACTACTTCCTTGCTTAATGAATGACAAACTAATGTAATGAATATTTTTGGTATTAATTCAATAAAGCATATATTTTTGTTAATTTTACTATTTGTATCTGGTGTCAACATCACTTATAAAATTGGTAATTCAATACAAGAGCAGGCGACAGAATCATGGATTGTGTTTGGCAGACACGATGCCAGGCAATTGACAAAAGTTTTTATATCCTGGTTTGATCAAGTGTACACACCCGTCCGATCGATGGCGGTATTACTCCAAAATTCAACAACACTTACAACAGATGAGTTTCAAAAAGCTGCTAATCAGCTTGAAGCTTACCAGGGCCGGTATTTTCCTGAGGCACTACTATATCTGAACAGGAATAATGATTCAGACTGGGTGATAAAGAGAGTAACAAAGAATGGTTTGAGTCTGGATGCTGGCCAAACATTAGCGCATTTGCCAGGCGCAAGTGATGCAATCAATTCTGCTTATAACAGGCGGGGCGAAATGATGTTGAGTCCTACGGATCAGTTCGGTCCTGATGGTAAGTACTACGCGTTTGCCGCTCTGTCGGTTAATACAAATGATGAGACAGGTATAATTCTGGGTGTGTTGGATGTCGATGTAATTGATAAACATATGCAGCAAGAGGTCCCCTATGGCATGGGTTTTGGTATTGCCAGTCGTCATGAGAGTGGCGTAGAAACTGAAGCCAGAGACCACTTGTATCCGGAAAGAGAAAGTGCCGCCAATGCTGTTGCTAAATATCAAATATCAACTGTATCAGGCAATACAGTATTTACTTTTCACTGGGGAATTACTAACAGTTATAAAGGAGGACCGTCAGATATATTATCCAGAATCATTCGTCTGATTGGAGTAATACTCACCCTTCTCATTACAATTATTTTCGGAGTCCTGCTTGCACGAGATGCAAAAGCCCAGCGCAATATCGAGAAGCATACGGAACTGTTTCGCACAAGCGAGCAACGTTTGATTGAAGTCACTAATAATATGCCCGGCGCCGTGTATCAGACGCTTGAAAAAAGTGATGGACGTGCAAGATTTACTTTTATTAGTGAAGGGGCGAAGGAGTTGTTCGGGATTGATGAAGATGATTCTGTAACAACATTTAACAAAACATTTAGTCATGTGGCAAAAGATGATATTCCGAGAGTGACAGAATCCATATCGAAAGCCCGTGATTCTCTCACACCCTGGTTTGAAGAGTATCGAGTAAAGTTGCCGGGTAAAAACGTGAAATGGATTGAGAATGGAGCAGTGCCGAACCTTCTGGATGATGGGAGTGTTATCTGGAATGGTTACTGGAGAGACATCACAGAACGCAAGTTAATGGAAAAGGAAGTTCGAAAAGCAAAAGAAGAAGCTGAGCAGGCGGCGCAAGCGAAGGCCAGCTTCCTGGCAACAATGAGTCATGAGATTCGCACACCGATGAATGGCATTATTGGTATGGTTGATTTACTGCGGCAATCAAAATTAAGTGAAGATCATCGACATATGCTGCAGATTATCAGCAACTCCGGTCAAACCTTACTGACCTTGATTAATGACATTCTGGATATCTCCAAAATTGAGGCAGGTAAATTGAAACTGGAATCAATTCCATTTTCCTTACTGGATACGCTGGAGGGCTCTGTTGAGATGGTACGGTCAACAGCATTGAAAAAGGAACTGAAGTTGGTCACCTATGTTGACCCAACTATCCCGCAACAGATTATTGGTGACTCTGTAAGAGTCAGGCAGATCCTTGTTAATTTATGTGGCAATGCCGTCAAATTCACTGAACAGGGTGAGATTGTTGTCAGGGCTGATCGTATTAGCACGAATGAAGATAACTTAACTGTAAGGATAAGTGTCGCAGATGAGGGTATAGGTATTTCAGAAAAGGCACAGAAAAAACTATTTAAGGAATTCACCCAGGCAGATACCTCTACCACAAGAAAATATGGAGGAACAGGATTAGGCTTATCGATATGCCAGAGCCTGACTGAAATAATGGATGGTGATATTAAAGTCAAAAGTGAGCCAGGAAAAGGAACGGAGTTTATTGTCAATTTACCATTTAAGTTGAGTGGTAAAGAGATTGAAGAAGGTAGGGCAAGCGATTTTTCCGGCCTGAAAGTAGTCCTCGTTATTGCTAATGAGATAGAAAAATTTGTTTGCCAGAAGTATCTTGAGTACTGGAATGTTGAATTGGAATTTATTGACGAAATAGATGGTTGCCTTGATAAGTTCAAGGCAATGTTGGCCAGGGGTAATGTAGCTGATGTTATTGTGCTGGGCTCGGACTGGGATCGAGAAAAGAAATTCTCTTTGAGAAATGCATTTATAAATAATGTTGGTCTTGCTGACATCAGGTTTTTGATCCTGATGCGAGGGCGGAGAACAAAGAGTCGCCTCGATAACGCAGAGACGGTGACACTGGATGTTGGGCCAATGAAAAGAGTGAGCTTCTTGTCAGCATTATCAATTGTCGCGGGGCGAGCCAGCCCTGAGATTCACTACGATGATGAAGTTGAAGATTTAGTGGCGACCACAGACTTATTGACACCGGAACAGGCTCTTGCAAAGGGAGAATTGATATTGGTGGCGGAAGACAATGTGGTCAATCAGGAAGTGATTTATCGACAGCTTAATACACTTGGCTATACCTGTGAACTTGCAGATGATGGTTTAAAGGCAATGGATGCCTGGTTTTCAAAAGAATATGCGATGTTACTAACAGACTGTCATATGCCTGAGATGGATGGTTTTGAACTGGCAGAAGCTATTCGCCATGATGAAAAGAAAAGCGGGCAGAGAAAACCGATTATAGCGATAACTGCAAACGCGCTTCAGGGGGAGTCCGAACGGTGCCTGGCGGCTGGAATGGATGATTACATGACTAAACCAATTGATTTGAAATTACTGCGAGACAAACTGCGCAAATGGATGCCTCATGCGCAGACGAGTAAAGCTAGTGTTAATACAATTGATTTAGACATAGAGACAAAAACTGAAAAGTTGTCGGAAGAAAATAAATCAGTTAATGAAGTTATTGACGGGCAGGTATTGAGAAATTTGCTTGGCAATAATGATGATGAAATGTTCAAGAAAATGATAAGCGCTTTTGTTAAACCATCTCAGGATATTGTAGAAGAAATTAAGCTTGGCTGGAAGGAACGCTCGGCAGACGCAGTAAGACAATCCGCGCATAAATTGAAATCTTCTGCACGGAGTATAGGTGCTCTTGCTCTTGCCGATCTTTGTCTGACTCTGGAACGAGCTGGCAAGGATAGTGATTGGAGTGTCATTGACGATGGCGTACCAAATCTGGACAGCCTGATGCATGCAGTAGAAAATTATATTTCTCAGCTTTAATTCTTCTTCTTAAATATTTCGTGTTAATTATTGAGATAGATAAGATGCTTGATTAATTCATCAATGTGAGCCTGCATTGATTCAATATATAGCTGTTCGTGCTGTTTAAACACTACCCACCTGACATAAGCCAAACTGATCTGACATTTACTTTTTTTCTGTTACTTTCACTGTGTATATACGATAAAATCAGAGTTTCAAATAATAGCAACAATAAGCATTAATTCTTTGAACGGTAAACTCAGGCTATGAATCTATTCGGTATTCAATCAGCTCGACAAATGATTCTGTTGTTGACGATTTTTTTGCTCGGGCTCACAGGCACCTACGTGCTCAGTACATCGATTCAGGGCAAAGCTACAGAAGCATGGCTCAATCGTGGTGAATATGATGCGCGACAGATGTCGACAGTTTTTACTGACTGGTTGGAAGAGATCTATGGACCGGTTAGGTCCTTAGCGGTTTTATTCAAAAATTCCTCAGGAGTGAGCACCAGGGAGTTTGAGGATGCCGTTGATCAACTGAATAGTTATCGACGAGACTATTTTCCCGACACACTAATGTACATGGTGCAAGCTGCGAAAAATGAATGGATCATTGAAAAAGTGATGGAAAACAACCTTGGTCTGTATGTGGGCCAGAAGTTAGATCACCTTCCCATTGCTATAGATGTTATCGAATCCGCATACAAATTTAAGAATCAGATTATGATAGGACCGAGCGGACAAATTGTTGCAAAGGATAAGTATTTCGCTTTTAGTGGAGTGTATGTAAAAACACCTGGCGGTGAAGGAATAGTTCTGGGTGTGCTTGATGTTGAAGGTATGGATAAAAAAATCAGAAAAGCCATACCCTACGGCATGGGATTTAGTGCCGCTAGTCGTCATGCAAGCGGTGTGGAAACCGAGGCCAGGGATCATCTATACCCGGAAGGTAAAAGTTCTGCAGATGCCGTCGCTGTATTTAGCATCCCAACAAGCTCCGGTGGATCAGAATTTGATTTTAAGTGGGGAATCACAGAAGAATACCTGGGAGGTTCGTCAGATACTTTGGCCAGGGTAATTCTTTTTAGTGGTCTACTTATTACGCTGATCATTACTATTTTTATCCACTTCCTGTTTTCCCAACAATCGAAAACTCAAAAAACTGTAGACAGACAAACCAGGTTATATCGATCCAGTGAGCGTCGATTAAAGGAAGTCACCAATAATATGCCTGGTGCTGTATATCAATTGTGCGAGCACGTTAACGGCGAGGCAAACTTTACATTTATAAGTGAGGGAGTGAATGAATTATTTGGTATAGATGAAATTGACGGTTCATTAACTCTGGAGTCAGTTTTTCGATATATGGTAAATGAAGATATAGAGAGGGTAAGTGAGTCACTGTCCAAAGCGAGGGAAAGTCTTGCTCCCTGGTTTGAAGAGTATCGGGTAGAACAACCGAATAAGCCGCAAAAGTGGATAGAGAACGCTGCAGTACCTGGCAGGGTGGACGATGAAACTATGATATGGAATGGATACTGGAGGGATATTACTGAACACAAGGAAATGCAGAATAAAATCATGGAAAGTGAATATCGTTATGAAGCGGCTTTGGATGCCGCTAATGTTGGATTGTGGGATGTTGATATGGAACGAGAATTGACTACGTTTAATGATCAGTATTACAGAATGCTTGGTTACGAGGCAGAAGATTTTAAGGGAGAAGAACATCTACAGGGACTCAAACTGATACACCCTGATGATCTAGAAAACCTGAACCTGGAAGAAAAAATGTTTTCGATCCATGCACCGGATGATTATCGAGCTGAAATGAGGATGATTTCAAAAAATGGTGACATTCGAAATATCCTATGCGTAGGCAAAATTATAAGTAGGAATGATGATGGCAAACCACTTCGTTGTGTTGGCGTGCAGTTTGACATTACCGATCAAAAAAATGCCGAGGATCGACTTCGCCTGAGTGAAGAGCGATTTCAACTGGCAATGGAATCGGCAAATATTGGCGTGTGGGATGTGGATATGGTGACGGGTATAGCGCATTACAATGAACAGTATTTCAAAATGCTGGGTTACGATCGTGGAGAATTTGAAGATAATCATGAAAACTGGAGCGACTTGATTCATCCCGATGATCTGGAAGTATCAAAAATCAATGCGGATAAACTGACTACCGGGAAGGCAGAGAGAAGCGCAAATGAATTTAGAATGATTGCCAGTAATGGTGAGGAAATAACAATATTGTCAATCGGAAAAATTGTCAGTAGAGATGAAAATAACAAGCCAACGAGAATACTCGGCATTCATATAGACATTAGCGATCGAAAGAAAGCAGAATTATTAATAAAAGAGAAAATGGCTGAGCTTGAATTATTTAATAAAGTTGCTGTGGGACGTGAACTCCGCATGATTGAACTCAAAAAGGAAATTAATCATATACTGGATGAGCTGGGTAAATCTGAAAAATATGAGATTGTTGAGTAAAAATAAAACAAATGACAA
>JABHFC010000188.1 GCA_018676275.1 Gammaproteobacteria bacterium
GGCGTGTTAAGTGTTGCTGATATTCAAACAATCTATTTCAACCATTTGGCGGGAAATAATTTCGATGGATCACAACGTGACTGTCCCGTGGTGCAATACAATATCAGTCATGATGGCACCGGTGTAAGCTGCCTTTCCGAATCAGTGACTATTACCGCCGTTGATGCCCACGGTGATACAACGGATCCCGGTAATATCAAAATCGATTTA
Organism: Gammaproteobacteria bacterium; assembly: GCA_018676275.1. Taxonomy (GTDB): domain Bacteria; phylum Pseudomonadota; class Gammaproteobacteria; order Eutrophobiales; family Eutrophobiaceae; genus WLWS01. Next base: position 211 of record JABHFC010000188.1, read on the forward strand.
TCTGTGTCCCCCATTTCAGCGGTCTCTGCAAAAGGAACCTGGGCAAGGATAAATTCGGGTACAGGTAGTTTGACAAACAATGCGACAACAGATGGCACAGCAGATTTCACCTTTGCCGGTGATGGCAGTAGCAGCGTGTCGCTGGCCTTCAATTATACGGCGCTGGATACAGGTAATAATACGGAAACTATCAATTTCAATGTTGACGATCCCGATAGCATCATGGACACAAGGGATAGTGATGGCACAACTGATCCCGACATGATTTTTTCCCTGACCGGATTTCAGTTCTATAACTACGATACCAGTGATGAAGTCATTGCCACGCAAATCTCCGGTAAGCCGTCGAATGTCGCGCCGAACGATGATGTGATTGGTCTTCGAGCAGTCAGGGTCTCGCCGGAAGATGCTTCCGTATGTGAAGCAGCGTTTCCTATCGGTGCGAGTATAACGATACCTATCGGTGCCGAGTGTTTGAATCCCTCCAGTTGCGTCGTCGGTCGAAAGGTACAGATTAATTCAACACCTGTTGATACCAATGCAGATAATACCGGAGCTGCGGGTACCACATCGTATTCGGATGTAAGTCTATTATTTGAAGATGATGGCATGGCAAGTGGCATGACTCGTGCGCCACTGATCATTAACTACCCTGACGCGGGTCAAATTCAGTTACATGCCCGCTATGATGTCCCACGGGATGATGGTGGGTCGCCACCAGCTGGTGCAGTTTCCGGTGGTTTTATGGAAGGTTCCAGCCAACCATTTATCGTTAGACCTTTTGGTCTGGCAATTACAGATATTACGGCTGGTACGACATCCAACCCGGGCTCACTTACTACGGTAGCAGATGTGTTCACCACGGCAGGGAGTGATTTTTCTGTCACTGTCGGTGCCTATTTGTGGCAGGCAGCAGATGATGACGGAACAAGTTGTGGTGGAACATGTAGTGCCAGTGATGGGATCCCTGATTTTGACGATTCAACCTCTCCCTACACAATCGGTGTTGATATTACAGATAATACTGACTTAGGTTTTACTGCCCTGGCACCAAACTTTGACTGGAATGCATCAATTACTGCTTCCCTGTATACCCCAACTGGCCAAACCTTGGGCGCGTTAAACAACGGAGCTATTTCTCAGGGTGATTTTAGTAGCGGAGAGATGAGCATAGCCGATTTACAATATACAGAAGTGGGTAGCATATTCTTGGAGATTAACTCTGATGATTATCTGGGAAATGCCAGCATTGATATTCGCGGTAGCAGTGCACACAACGGCACAACTGATTCAAATAGTGACCAAAGTGGTGCGATAGGTCGTTTCATACCCTGGCGTTTTGAAGTTATTTCCAATACACCTGATTTCGCCGATAGTTGTTCCGGCTTTACTTACCAGGACCAGCCCTTTTATTATAATACCGCACCGGTGTTGACCTTCGTTGCCAAAGCGGAAACAGGAAATACGACAATGAATTACGGAGGCGGTAATACGGCTGCTGGCTTCGTTCGATTTTTGAGTAGCCCAATCCTGGGGCGTAGCTTTTTGGATGGACATCCACCAACAGCTCCATCAGCAACTTTGTTTAGTTTGTCCGGTGGAACGGTCACTCTTGGAGACGAAACAGATTACGACGGTATGGTCACATTGACCTTGCAAAATAATACTGCCGGCGATTCTTTTGCCTATGAGAAAGTGACAGAAGAAGATGTCTTTGATGCCGATGTTGATATTACTTTTCTTGGTGCTGGCTTAACCGATTTGGATGGTGTTTGTTACGATAGCGCTGTCACACCGGGAAGATGCAGCAAAACTTTGTTCCCGGTTGATACTCAGGATCCTTATACGATTAGTACTGTAGGAACTACGGAACTTCGTTTTGGCCGCTTACAAATAGATAATGCGGCTGGTTCGGAATTACTACCGCTCTCTATTCCTTTTCAGGCGGAATACTACGACGGAGATAATTTCGTATTAAATACGGATGATACTTGTACGTCTATTGCAAACACTAACCTGAGTCTGAGTAGTGGAATTGAAGCGGGTCAAACCGATGGTGACGTTGATATCAGCTCCTGTGCTCTGGGTGGGGTAACGACAGCGACGATGAGCAATGCTCCAATGCTGGCTGGTGTGGGTGGCCTGAGCTTTTCGGCACCGGGAGAGCTTTGCACAGGTTATGCCGATATTACATTGGACTTGAGTACCGGTGGATTGAATATGCCCTGGTTGTTTCACGACTGGGATGATGACGGGAATTACGATAATAATCCTACAGGGCGTGCGACTTTTGGTGTGTTTTCTGGACAGAGTGAGTTTATTTACATTCGCGAACCCTGGTAACATCATTAAAAACAATTATTTAGAAAGTCCTACTGTTTTACTCCAGTATTCTCCATACTGTGCCTTGCCACCCTGCTATTGCCCAATATCTGAATAATTCCCTATACGCTGGTATAAAGCTTGCTTCTTTCACTATGTAAATACTTGAAATATAGCGATAATTAGAAGAAAATATATTGACATTAAGTAGTTAGGGTGGAAAACTGAAGTTAATTATTTGGGATAATTTTGGGGAAGTGTCTCTAAATTTCAGGGATCGCCTGATTAAACCTTCACCTAATTACTAATAAAATGCTTTATCGGAGATGGTATTTGATTGGATTACTGAAAAAGAAGATGCACGCAAACACGCTGGCAGCAGTATGCCCTGACGGTGCAGGCGTTGCTGTGGCTCAGATCCGTCGTGATAACGATGTGCCTCCGATGTTAGAGCTTTGTGAGTACCGGGGTTTTGAATCGGGTAAGGATGACAAGGTCGCGCTGGAAAAGTTAGTCAAGGATACAAAACTGGATCATTCCCTGTGCGTCAGTCTGGTGGAGCTGGATGATTACAGCCTGGTTATGGTGGAGGCACCGGAAGTTCAACCTGAAGAAATGGTTGCCGCAGTAAGATGGCGAATCAAAGATTTGATTGACTTCAATGTCGATGACGCGGTTATTGATGTGTTTGAAGTGCCAGATACTAAAACTGGTAGCAACAAGACTATGATGTATGCCGTTGTAGCGCGTATCGAGCAAGTCAAACACCGAATTGAAAAACTACTAGGGGCAGGATTGAACCTGGATATCATAGATATACCTGAACTTGCCTTGAGAAATATTGCCGCGATGTTGCCCGAAGATGTAGCTGGTGTTGCCATGGTCTATATTGGCAAAGATAAGGGACTAATCACTATTACACGCCAGGACACCCTGTATCTTTCTCGTCGAATAAACACCGGTGTTAGTGCCTTGCCTGATACCTTGATGCAGACCAATGATCCAACTGTTATTGAGGGTTGGCTCGGCGGCGTTATCATCGAAATACAGCGTTCGCTCGATTATTACGAAAGCCATTTTGCCTTGCCACCGATTTCCAGTCTGGTAGTAGCCCCGATGCCACAACATGTTCCGGGTGTGGCGGAATTTATTTCCAGTCAACTGGGTGTTTCAGCCCGCATGCTAGATTTGAAAACCCTGGTCGATACAGAACAAGAGCTTGAATACGAAACGCAGTCTCAATGCCTGCTCGCCATTGGCGCGGCCTTAAGGTCTGAGGATTTGGCAGCATGAAACAACAGATTAATCTTTACCAGCCGATGTTGCGGCCGCAGAAAAAACCTTTTTCTGCTGTCAGCATGTTAGCGCTTGCAGGACTTTTTATAACTGTATTTGCAGGAATATATGCATATAGTTTGCATCAACTGGATACGATAGAAACGAATTTGAGTAGCATTGAAAAAAATACTAAAGATTTACAGGTCCAGGTCGAAAAACTGAGTAAACAATTTCCAGGAAAAACAAAAAGCAAATTACTTAGCTCAGAAATAGCACGATTGAATAAAGAGTTGGCGACTCGAAGGGAAATAAAAAATGCTTTGAGCCAGCATTCGCTGGAAAACAAAAGGGTATTTTCTGCCTTACTCGAATCTCTGGCCCGTAAGCATGTACAGGGTACCTGGTTGACAAGGGTATCGATTGGAGAAGGCGGCGAAGCACTGGGGTTTTCAGGAAAAACTTTTTCCTCTGATCTTGTGCCTTTCTATATTCAACAGTTATCTGAAGAGAAATCATTTACAGGTTTATCGTTCAATGTGCTTGAGCTACAGCGCTCGGAGAAAGATCCTTTGAATCTGGATTTTCAAGTGCGCTCAAAGCGGGAGCAGCTCTAAATGGACAAAGTCAAAGAAATTCAGGACAAAATTGACAATCTGAGCTTGCGTGAGCGTGGAGCGGTATTCTTTTGTACATTGATAGTCCTGTTTTTCGTCTGGGATACTTTTTTCATGCAGCCTTTACAGATAAAGGAGAAGAAAGTTAACTCGGTATTGCAACAAAAAAAGGCGGAGCAGTTTGTACTGAATGTTAAGTTACAACAATTTATTGTAGTCAGGGATGATGATCCCGACAAAGCAGACAAAGAAAAACTGCAATCGTTAAAATCAGAATTAGTAGCAGTCGAAAAACAGTTGCAGGAAACTACAAAACAACTAATTGCCCCAGGAGATATGGCAAGGATGTTGGAGAAAGTGTTACTTGAAGTCAAAGGTCTGGAGTTAGTTGAAGTCAAAGGGCTTGGTGGAGTCCCCATCATCAAGCCGAAACCGGTGCAAGCGGCAGTTGAAGACACAAATCAAGACACAGTTAAACCGAAACCTGTGGGTGTGATAGATAATGCTTACAAGCATGGACTGAAAATAGTATTTGAGGGTGATTATATGAGTACTCTTGCTTATGTTCAGGCATTGGAAAGTCTTGGTTATGGGTTTTTCTGGGAGAACCTGGAATTGAATGTTATGGAGTATCCTGACTCAACAGTCTCCATTACAGTTTTCACATTGAGTCTGGATAAGAACTGGATCGGAGTGTAGACAGGAATAATAATAATGATAAAGGTCATATTTACTATGTTTTTATTATTTAGCGCAATAACATTGCGAGCCGATGTGGATCTTCCTGACCCTACAAGACCCGCTGATTATTCGGTTGCTGTATCTGTTAAGCAAGCCAGACCAAAAACCAGAGCAGAATTTAATTTAAATGCAGTTCGTATTTCCGCTGACGATCGCAGCGCCATTGTTAATGGTCGCCTGGTTCGCGTGGGAGATGATATCGGTACCGCTAAAGTTAAGGAAATTAATATCCAGAATATCGTTCTGGATTATGAAAGAAAAATGATGACCGTTCCCTTGTATGCGAATGGCATTAGCAAATTATACAGAGACTCTGAGAGGAAAAATTAAAGGGTTATGAAATTAGAATTTTACAAAATGGGATGGATTGCAATTATTATCTTTGCATTGTCTGGATGTGAGTCACAAGCACCTCGTCAGGACATTTTGGAAGATATTGAAAAAGTCGTTGAGGAATCTATTGAGATTAATAATGCACAAGAAGCAGTGCCTGCCAATGTAGCAAACGCTTTAATACCAACTATACAGTTGAGCACCTCTGAAATACCTAAAATTGATGATGAGCGAAAATTTGATATTTCGGTAAATAATGTTCCTGCGGATCAGTTTTTTATGAGTCTTGTAGATGGAACTTCATACAACATGGTCGTGCACCCTGAAGTAACAGGTACGATTACCTTAAATCTGAGTAATGTCACGGTACCTGAAGTTATGAGTGCTGCACGTGAAGTCTACGGCTTTGAATTTGTTAGCACCAAGTATGGATTTAATGTGCTACCTGCACGCCTGCAGGCACGTATTTACCAAATTAATTATCTTAATATTATTCGCCGGGGCACTTCTACGACAACAGTCAGTTCTGGTTCATTGACAAATAGTGACAGTGGAGACACGGCTGGCGGTGCTTCTACCGGAGATGCTGTATTTGGTACAGAAATAGTAACGGAACAACCTGATACTTCATTCTGGCAGGAACTGGAAGCTTCGGTGAATGCCATTGTTGGATCAAGTGAGAACAGAAGTGTTGTGATTAACCCGCAATCAGGTGTAGTAGTAGTCAGAGCATTACCTAACGAGTTAAGAGAAGTGGAATCTTTTCTAATGGCTACTCAGTTGATTGTACAACGCCAGGTTATTCTGGAAGCGAAGATTATTGAAGTCAGATTAAGTGATGGTTTTCAGTCAGGCATAAATTGGTCAGCTCTTAGTACGGCGGGTAACAACAGTATTACGGCATCGTCCATTGGTGGGGGATCCGTGTTGGTAAATGAATCAGGATCGAGTGATATTGGAGGCACTACCGGCTCGTTAAATCCGGCAAATAACGTTCTTAACCCAATCGATGGCGCAGTAACATCAGCTTTTGGAGGAGTGTTTACTCTTGCTTTGAACCTTGGAGACTTTACCAGTTTTATCGAGTTATTAAAGACGCAGGGTAACGTTCAGGTTCTTTCCAGCCCGCGTGTTGCCACCATGAATAACCAAAAAGCGGTGATCAAAGTAGGAACGGATGAATTTTTTGTCACAGATGTCTCTACTACGAATACAAACTTGAATAATAATAATTCAACCAGTCAACCCAATATAACATTGACTCCTTTCTTTTCAGGTATTGCTCTGGATGTTACTCCACAAATAAGTGGCCAGGGGGAAGTAACATTACATATTCATCCAACAGTCAGTGAAGTTCTGGATCAGCAAAAAACTGTAGTGATTGGCAATCTTACGCAGCAGTTACCGCTGGCACTGAGTACTGTGCGTGAGTCAGACAGTGTAGTGAGGGCAAAAAGTGGTCAGGTTATTGTATTAGGTGGACTTATGCAGGACATAATTGATGATCGCGATGCTGGCGCGCCTGGTTTGAGTGATGTTCCATACATAGGTAATCTTTTTAAACATAAGAAAAAGTCATTAGTTAAGAGTGAACTGGTAATTTTGCTCAAACCGATCGTGGTGGAAAATGGTAATCAATGGTCTGGTGCATTAAACGAGACAGCGAAATCGCTGAAAGCCTTAAAGAATCAAATGAAACAATTTAATCAATACTAAATTCGAAGACTAGCGAAAAACAGCACCAAGGATAAAAGAGATGTATTTATCACACTTTTCACTTAAAGAGGCACCATTTGGCATCACGCCGGATACCTCATATTTTATGAACCGGGCAGGCTACCAGGATGCTTTGAATGTATTGTTGGTTGCACTTCGAAGTGGCGAAGGTTTTATTAAAGTTATTGCTGAGGTAGGTGTCGGTAAGACAATATTGTGCCGAAAATTACTAAGAATGCTTAAAAGTGATTGTGTAATTGCTTATATCCATAATCCTTATTTGCAACCGGATACCCTTCTATATGCTATTGCAGATTCTCTGGCGATTAAATATGAGGACAATGCAAGTCAACATGTATTACATAAGTCAATTACAAAAAAGTTGATTGAGTATCATCGCCAGGGGAAAAAAGTTGTTCTATGTATGGATGAAGTACAGGCAATGCCAGTCCAGACATTGGAAACACTACGTTTATTAACCAATCTTGAAACTGAAAAAAGGAAACTTTTACAAGTGGTCCTTTTTGGTCAGCCAGAATTGGATGAGGTATTAAATCAACCTGCCATCCGGCAACTTAAACAACGTATTACTTTCTCTTATCGCTTATTACCTCTAAACAAGGTAGCCCTAACTTCCTACATAAGACATCGCTTGACGATCGCAGGTTGCACAAAAAAAGACCTGTTTTCTGTTCAGGCTGTTGATTATCTTCATCATGCCAGTGGAGGTATACCCAGACTCGTCAATATTCTCTGTCATAAGGCAATGATGCTGTCATACGGTGAAGGTGGAGACGACATAAAGTTGAAACATTTACGTCTGGCAGCAAAAGACACGATGGAAACTCAGGACATCAAACGTTCTGCATTTGATTTCTGGTTACCTTCATTCGGGAAATGGATATTTGGTTCTTTGTGTGTAGCCTTTGTAATGATCACAATTCGGCTTGGAATGTTACCGGGGGAAATCTGGTGAGCCTGATTAATAAAGTAATAAATGATCTGGAAGAGCGTCAGGCATTTGTGGCAAATAAAGATGAAAAAATATTCAGAGGATTAACATCCGCAGATACCCCAGCATATAAAAATAACATGATTACAATGAACATGTTTATTGTAATACTATTTTTGATTGCTTCGGTTTCAGGCACTTATGCTTTAATGGAAAATAGAGCAGAAAAAATACTTGGGAATATTGATTATCCGAAGAAACTAAATATTGATGTATCTGATGCATTGAGTAATCCAAAATTTTCTCAAGGACCTCTCGTCAATACTCATAAGAACGATATATCAACACTTGAAATAGAAAGAGTAAAAGCACGCATAAGAGAAAAGCCATTAAAGCTGGATTTTTCTATAGTCTCATTAGAAAAAGTAAAAACAGAACCTTTGCTTGAAAGTAGCTCTCAGGCAAATAGCAAAATGACCAGTATTCAATCTATTGCTGTAAATGAAAAAGATGATGTTATTTTGTTAAACCTTAAGCTGGGATCAAGAGTTAATTACAATGCTTATACTCTTCGAAACCCAAATAGAATTGTTGTCGAGGTTGACGATGTAGTTTTGGAAGGAGTATTACCTGATCCCGGGAAATTACAAGGCGTTAAAAACGTATACCTGAATGAAAATCATGACGGTAAATTCATTATGACAATGAATACCAATGATTTCTACTTACTTGATGATACAGAATTGCTCCCAATAAATGAAGGTTATGGTTTGTCAATATCTATGATAAACACGGCGACCATCAACGCTGATTTGGACAGCCAGATTTCAGATGTAAAAGTTGATGGCAGTGAAACGCTTAGTTCTGTAAGCGCCGAATATGGAGAAATGACCAAGAATATTAGTCTTAATAATGTAGATAAAGCCAGAGTTGCTTACATAGATGCAAACGAACTTTACCGCACTGGAAAACCTAAAGAAGCCAATGATTTACTAATATCATTGCTTCGCGACAACCCGGAGCATAAAGGAGCACGAACATTGTTGGCACAACAATTGATTTCACAAGGACAATTAGAACAAGCAGAAGAAACATTATATGAAGGACTGAACACTCAAGATGTAGATTCAGTATGGGTGGATTTGTACGCGAGGTTGTTAGTGAATAAGGGAGATGTTGATAGTGCAATCGAAATACTGAGTAGCGTTACACCGGATGTTAATAATGAACCAGACTATTATGCATTTCTGGCTGCTCTTTATCAAAAAAGAGAACAACACAGTGAGGCGATAAAGATCTACCGAGAAGTGTTGAAAGTTAGCCCCGATAAAAGTGTTTGGTGGATGGGGATGGCGATATCCCTGGAGTCATTACAGAAAAACGGTGAAGCTCTCTATGCTTATAACAGAGCCTTGCGTGGGAATAGAATGACAGAAGATTTGCAGAAATATGTATTGGGCAAAATTGAATATCTGAATAAACGAAGCTGATAATGAATGTCAGGAAAAAAATTCGCTTAGGTGATTTGCTGGTAGAGCATGAACTTATTTCGCAAGTTCAACTTGAAGAAGCCCTTGCAGACCAAAAAAAGACTGGTAGAAAGCTTGGTCGTGTTCTAATTGAAAATGAATATATCAAGGAAGACGATATGTTGCAGATCCTTTCTCAACAATTGAAAATTCCTTTCGTTGATCTGTTACATTTTAAATTCAAACCAGAAGTTATCAAGTTAATACCCGAAATTCAGGCGCGCCGATTTCGAGCGGTGGCTTTGTCAAAAGATGAACAGGGAATAATGATTGGTCTTGCAGATCCAACCAATATATTTGCTTTTGATGAATTGTCGAATATGTTGCAGCAACCAATAAGGCTGGCGGTGGTTCGCGAATCGGAGTTAATGCGAACAATTGATACGGTCTACAGAAAGACGGAGCAAATATCAGGTTTTGCAGAACAACTAAGCGATGAGATGTCTGAAGGTGATATTGATCTTGCCGCTATGGTGTCAACTGCGGATGTGACCGATGCCCCTGTTGTTAAGTTATTGCAATCACTCTTCGAAGATGCTGTACAGATTGGAGCCTCAGACATTCACATTGAACCGGATGAAACCGTTGTCAGAATTAGGCAACGGGTTGATGGTGTTTTGCAGGAACATACGATGAATGAGACTCGTATTGCGCCGGCACTTGTGTTGAGATTGAAATTGATAGCCGGTTTGGACATTTCAGAAAAACGCCTACCTCAGGATGGACGCTTCAGTCTGAAGATAAAAGATCACAATATAGATGTCAGGCTTTCAACTATGCCAGTTCAATACGGTGAATCTGTTGTTATGCGACTACTGGATCAGACCGGTGGCATATTGGATCTTGATGCTCTGGGTATGCCAGATGTTTTGCAAACCCGTTTCGAAAAACTGGTTAGAAGACCACATGGGATGGTGCTGGTTACCGGACCTACCGGTAGTGGTAAAACTACTACGCTGTATGCAGCATTAAAATTGTTAAATGTACCGGAAGTCAAGATCATCACAGTCGAAGATCCCGTTGAATATAAATTACCCAGAGTAAACCAGGTGCAGGTGCACTCTGAAATTGGCCTGACTTTTGCGACGGTGCTTCGATCGGCATTGAGACAGGATCCTGATATTGTTCTGGTGGGTGAAATGCGTGACGAGGAAACGGCAGACATAGGTTTGCGTGCTGCAATGACAGGTCATATGGTGCTATCGACATTACATACTAACGATGCAATAGGAACGGTAAATCGCCTGTTGGAAATGGGAATTAAAGGTTACTTACTGGGTTCCGCGCTACATGCAATTATGGCACAACGTTTAGTCAGGCGAATTTGTGAAAGTTGTTCGCAGGTTACTGAGCTAACCGAGCAGCAAAAAGCCTGGTTAATTGCGAATAAGAACGAAAGTCAAATAACCCCCACTTTTAAAAAGGGAATAGGTTGTAGTCATTGCAACTACACAGGTTATTTGGGTCGAATTGGTGTATATGAATTACTTGAATTTAGTGAAGATTTAACGCAAACACTGGGCAATGATGACAGCGTTGCTTTTGCAGAAATGGCCAAAAACGCGAAAGGCTTTCGACCACTGAATATGGTCGCTTTACAATATGCAATTGAAGGTGAGACAACAATGGATGAAGTGCTCAGGATTTCGGCCGATGTTGATACTCTTATTGATACGGAAATTGAACAGATAACGGA
>JABHFC010000189.1 GCA_018676275.1 Gammaproteobacteria bacterium
AAAATATATGAAGATACGTTCATCAAAAATTTTCGAATAGCAGCTGATTTCTTTGAACCTTACGGAATTATGCTTCTGATCGAACCGCTTAATGTTTATTCCGCTCCAGACTACTTTATCGCCCATCAGGCTGATGCAGTTGAACTGATAAAAAAGATTGAACGTGAGAATGTTAAATTACAGTTTGACCTGTTTCATGCTCAGATAATGGATGGCGATATCACACGAATGATGCGTGATTTTAAATCTTATATAGGTCATATCCAGGTGGCCTCTGTTCCGAACCGACATGAACCGGTTCTTGAAGAAATAAATTTCAGATATTTTTGTGATTTGACTGATGAAATCGATTACCAGGGCTACATTGGTCTGGAATACAATCCGAAAACAACAACAGAAGAAGGTCTGTCCTGGATTATGGACTTTCAATAGTAAAGGAGAAAATTGGATTGCGCATATTAATTACGGGAGCGGGTGGATTTATTGGAGCCTTGCTTACAGAGCGATTACTGGAACAGAAAAAATTACATCTGGATAAAAAAGAGCATGATATTTCTGAACTTGTATTAATAGATCAGTTTCCTATTAAACAGGAGTACAACTCAGCTATTCAAATACAAAAAAAATGCATTGATATCTCTGATAAAGAGAAATGCAATGAAATATTTAAACGTGAGTTTGATGTTATTTTTCACCTTGCTGCAGTAGTAAGTTCTCATGCAGAACAGGATTTTGATTTAGGCTATCTCGTAAATGTAGATGCTACAAAAAATTTACTGGAAGGAGCACGTCGACAGGAAAAAGTAAGTCGATTTTTTATGACAAGTTCTGTTGCTGTTTTTGGCCTGGATTTACCTGAAGAAATTCCTGATAAATTTCCGGCATTACCTCTATCTAGTTATGGGGCGCAAAAGGCTATTGCAGAATTACTGGTTTCCGATTATAGCCGAAAAGGGTTCTGTGATGGTCGGGTATTAAGACTTCCCACTGTATGCGTACGTCCGGGAAAACCTAATGCCGCCGCTTCAAGTTTTGTTAGCTCAATTATAAGAGAACCTCTCAACAAGGAGTCTGCTATATGTCCCGTGCCAGTTGATTTAAAACTCTGGATAATATCTCCACAGACTGCTGTTGATTCCATATTACATATGGTCGCACTTGCTGAAGAAGAGATAAAAAACAGTCGTACTCTTCATCCGCCCGGGCTTACAGTAAGCGTACAGGAAATACTTGACGAACTCGAAAAGCAGGCAGGTGATGATGTTATGCAATATATTCAATACAAAAGAGATCAAAAAGTCGAAGACATTGTTTTAACCTGGCCCTCACGCTTCGCATCTGAGCAGGCAAAATCACTTGGCTTTCCTTTCGATCAAAATATTGGTCAGATCATTGAGAGCTATCGATCCGATAAATTAGAAAAATAGATAGCGGGAACCTATATGGATACCAATTTGATGCAAATGTTGTTTGGTCTGATAGTAGCAATAACTGTTCTTGTTATTCTGGTCCTGCGTACCCGGGTGCATGCTTTTCCTGCCTTGATCATTGCAGCGTTGATTGCAGGCACAGTGGGTGGTTACGGTGTGATGGAAACACTTGATTCAATCAAGAAGGGTTTCGGCGGAACCCTGGGTAGTATTGGCATAATTATTGGTTTCGGTGTGATTTTGGGCGCTGTTTTTGAAATGTCTGGCGCGGCAAAGCGAATGGCCCTTACTTTTATTCGACTATTTGGAAAAGGACGAGAAGAATATGCCTTGTGTGTAACAGGCTTTATAGTTTCGATCCCGATTTTCTGTGACTCTGCTTTTATTATTCTTTCTTCCCTTGCAAAAGCCATTTCACGTAATACTGGGAAAAGTTTAACGACACTAGGTATTGCATTGGCCTCCGGACTAATTGTCACGCATACGCTTGTACCACCCACACCAGGTCCATTAGTCGTGATCGCAAATTTTGGAATAGACATAGGTAGCTTCCTGGTCTGGAGTATGCTTCTTTCAATCCCGATGGCATTCTCAATGATTCTTTATGGCCAATATGCAGGTAAGAAAGTTTTTCGCTTACCAGCTCTGGAAGGGAACGGATTCGTATCGATTCCATATGGAAATATACTGGAAGAACAGAATCTGGAAGATGAGACAGATGAATTACCTTCAGCATTTCTGTCGTTCTTACCAATTGCGATCCCCCTTTTACTTATATTTCTTAGCACCTTTCTAAATGCCATTGGACATAAAACAGGCGAAGCAAGTGGTGTTCTTATTAACACGCTACATAATATGGGTAATCCTGTTATTGCGGTTGGTTTGGGTTTACTGACGGGCCTTTTCACGCTTACAAAAAATTTCAGTCGCCAGGAAGTAATCGATGCAACTGATGAATCTATCAAGCAGGCCGGTATTATTATTTTTGTAACAGGAGGTGGCGGTGCGCTCGGCATGGTGCTCCGCGATAGTGGCTCTGGTGATGCAATTGCGCAGGCGCTTGTGGATTTCAGTATTCCAGCGATTTTATTACCGATTGCGATAGCAACCCTGGTTCGTTTTGTACAGGGCTCCGGTACGGTGTCTCTTGTCACGTCTTCGGCAATTGTCGCACCTGTTGTGTCATCAGGTGTTATAGATATTCAGCCAATCCTGGCCGCACTTGGTTGTTGTGTTGGAGGTTTGTTCTTTAGTTACTTCAATGATAGTTATTTCTGGGTTGTAAACCGAACATTGGGTATTCGTTCAACTTCCGAACAAATTCAGGCCTGGTCAGTAACCTCTACTGTTGGCTGGGGAACTGGTGTGATAATACTCTTGCTTATTAATGCAGTTTTATAGAAATAACGATCTTTTCAGGATAGGTGTACTGGATTTATTAGTCTTCAGTTTCCGCCGCTTCCATGTAAGCCTGTGTCGCATTACTTAACATTCCGGTATGTATTGATAATGCGAGATCCGTATCCCGTATAGCGATTGCGGCGACAAGTTCTGCATGCGCGTTCGAAACAAATTTTCTATTCTCTTTCGAGGAAAGCGTCAATACCCTGAAAACCTGTAATCGGTCTGCATAAAGTTCTGCGCTTTCCTGCAAATATGGATTTTCAGTCAGTTCGTAGAGCAGTTCGCGAAGTGCGTTGTTAGCGTCGATAAAGGCTTCGTGACCGTCCTTGTTCACTGTCTTTTTTTCTTTTGCTATTGCCGAGTCCAGTTTTTTTAGTGATGCTTTGGATAGACCCTGGCAGAGTTTCCTTATTATCAGGCTTTCCAGCGCGATTCGGATTTCCATCATCTGTGAAATGTTTTCGCTGGAAAGCTTTGGTAAACCATAGCCTCGATCATATTCGCTGAGCAGTCCATTACTTACCAGTTGAAATATCGCTTCTCGAACGGGTGTTCTGGACGTATTCAGTGTTCTGGCGATACCTGGTTCAGTAAATCGTGTATCAGCCGCGTATTTTCCCGAGCGCAAATCGCCGCGGATCAGTTCATAAATCTGGTTGCTTAGTCGAGGTTTGCGAACAACAGATGCATTACCAACTTGTAAATTATTAATCGGCATGAAATTAAATAATATTCATCAATTATATGTATGTTTTAGAACAGAGACGGCAGTTCTATTGGCCGATAGTATACACAACTACTTCTTGTCACATGCTATCGAATACTTTAATGTATTATGTATACATAATACACTTAATTGATAATTGAATATATGCGTAACTACATAAATAAGCTTAAAAAAGGTAAGCAACTATTATTTGTCGATCGCGAGGTTGATCCCTTACACGAACTCGCAGCGGTTACGAAAAAGGTCCAGCTGCAGGGTGATGAGGCTATCCAGTTTAACAAGGTAAAAGGCACCGATTTTCCTGTTGTGACAAATCTTTATGGTAGTCGCCGACGATTGTGTGAGCTGATTGATGCGCCACTGGATGGTTTTTGTAAAACCTGGTCCGGGATTATTAATTCAAGCCAGAGTTTGGCCACAGAACCTACCCGCCTGGTGGATGCGGCGCCAGACAGGGTCGAAGGTAAACTAGGTGATCTGCCTTTGATTACCTACC